>CAIYFE010000261.1 GCA_903925445.1 uncultured Burkholderiales bacterium
GTCCCAAAATGTTGAAAATGGTGCGCACACCCAACTCTTTACGCACCGGCGCCACGTTTTTCATGGCGGGGTGATGGTTGGGCGCAAACATGAAGCCAATGCCGGTTTGCGCCACGCACTGCGCGATTTGCGCGGGTTTGAGGTTGATGTTGACGCCCAAACTTTCGAGCACATCGGCACTGCCGCTTTTGCTGCTGACACTGCGCCCCCCGTGCTTGCTCACTTTGGCGCCCGCCGCCGCCGCAACAAACATGGCGCAGGTCGAAATATTGAAGGTGTGCGAACCATCACCTCCGGTGCCCACGATGTCCACCAAATGTTGCTTGTCGGCGATGTCTACCGGTGTGGCGAACTCGCGCATGACTTGGGCTGCCGCCGTGATTTCGCCAATGGTTTCTTTTTTCACGCGCAAGGCCGTGACCAACGCGGCGGTCATGACGGGGGACATCTCGCCGCCCATGATGAGCCGCATGATGTGCAGCATTTCGTCGTGAAAAATTTCGCGGTGTTCAATCGCGCGTTGCAATGCTTCTTGCGGGGTAATGGGATGCATGGCAGCAGTCATCACAGCTCCTGATTCAAAAAGTTTTTCAGCATGGCATGGCCATGTTCGGTGAGGATGGATTCGGGATGAAACTGCACCCCTTCAATCGCCAACTCGCGGTGACGCACGCCCATGATTTCGCCATCGTCCGTCCAAGCGGTGGGCTTCAAACAAGCGGGACAACTGTCGCGCTCAATGGCCAACGAGTGGTAACGATTGACCGTGAATTGTTGCGGCAAATCGCGAAACACGCCTTCTTGGGTGGTGGAGATGACGCTGGTTTTGCCGTGCATGAGTTGTTGCGCACGAATGATCTTGCCCCCAAATGCGGCGCCAATGCTTTGATGGCCCAAGCACACGCCCAAGATGGGCAACTGCCCCGCAAAGTGCTGGATCGCGGCAACCGAAATGCCCGCTTCAGCAGGCGAGCAAGGGCCGGGCGAAATGACCAGCCGATCGGGTTGACGGGCGGCAATGCCTTCTAAGGTGATTTCGTCGTTGCGATGCACTTCGACCTCGGCCCCCAATTCACCAAAATACTGCACCAAATTGAAGGTGAAGCTGTCGTAGTTATCGACCATGAGTAGTTTGATTTTTTGCATGGCGATTACTCCAACCCTTCTTCGACCAATTCACTGGCACGTAGCAGCGCGCGGGCTTTGTGTTCGGTTTCTTTCCATTCCAACTCGGGCACGGAATCGGCCACCACACCCGCAGCCGCTTGCACATACAAGGTGTGGTCTTTGATGATGCCGGTGCGAATGGCAATTGCCACATCCATGTCGCCCGCAAAACTCAAGTAACCGCAAGCGCCGCCGTACACGCCACGCTTGACGGGTTCGAGTTGATCGATCAATTCCATCGCATGCACTTTGGGCGCACCGGTGAGTGTGCCCGCAGGGAAAGTGGCTTTGAGCACATCCATGTTGGTCATGCCGTCCAGCAGCAAGCCTTCAACGTTGCTCACAATGTGCATGACATGGCTGTAGCGCTCCACCACAAACGCTTCGGTCACTTTGACGCTGCCAATTTTGGCAATGCGTCCGATGTCGTTGCGCGCCAAGTCGATCAACATGACATGCTCGGCGCGTTCTTTGGGGTCGTTGATGAGTTCGACTTCGGTGGCTTTATCGAGCTCGGGGGTCGCGCCACGCGGACGTGTGCCGGCCAGCGGGCGAATGGTGACTTTCGGACCTTCGGGCGTGACTTCTTGCCGCACCAAAATTTCGGGGGATGAGCCCACCACATGCGCATCGCCCAAGTTGTAAAAATACATGTAAGGGCTGGGGTTGAGCGAACGCAAGGCACGGTAAAGCGAGAGCGGACTGGCGGTGAATTTTTTATGGATGCGCTGCCCCACCTGTACTTGCATGAAGTCACCGGCGGCGATCAATTCTTTGGCGCGCAGCACGGCGGCCAAGTAATCGTCTTTGGCAAAGGTGCGCTGCGACGGCTCACTGGTTGAGGCCTTGATGTCGGGCGTTTGCACGGGGGCTTTGAGTCGGGCTTTGAGCACGCTTAAACGCTGTTGCGCGTTGGCATAGGCTTGAGGCTGGGTCGGATCGGCGTAAACGATGAGAGAGAGCTTGCCAGAGAGGTTGTCAATGACCGCCAATTCTTCGGTTTGCAACAACAAAATATCGGGCATGCCGAGTTCGTCAGGCGGACAGGTTTTTTCGAGTTTTTTCTCGATGTAGCGCACCGCGTCGTAGCCAAAATACCCAGCCAAACCACCACAAAAACGAGGCAGTCCTTCGCGCAGTGCTACTTTGAAACGCTTTTGGTAATCGGCCACAAAGTCCAGCGGATTGCCTTGATGGGTTTCAACGACCTGCCCATCGGTCACGACTTCGGTCTTGGCTTGTTCGCCAAAACCGCTGGCGCGCAACAAGGTGCGTGCGGGCAGTCCAATGAAACTAAAGCGCCCAAAGCGCTCACCACCGACCACGGACTCCAGCAAAAAGCTGTGCGCCCCCTGGTTTTGAACGTGAGCGAGTTTGAGGTAGAGCGAGAGCGGGGTTTCCAAATCGGCGAATGCTTGCGCCATCAAAGGAATGCGGTTGTAGCCTTGTGCGGCCAATTGATTGAATTCGATTTCGGTCATCACGGAATGAGCCTCCACAGCTCGGCCCCAAAGATGCGCGGGGCGTTCATTCAAAAATTTGCTTTGCAGCTGTCGCGTACAAAGCGCGAAGCACGGCGTAAAAAGCGTGCGTTAGACGTGCGCAGGACGTGGCTTACGCCAGGGCCAAGCTCCCCGGTCGTGACAACCTGTGACAGTGCTGCGATGAATGAACATAAGCGCTCAGTTTAGCAAAGCCAAAGAATCCAGCCAATCCAGGGCTTGAACGGCGCGAATCGGCTCGCCGTGGTTGTAGCCATAGGTGACCAACACCACGGGGCAACCTGCTGCATGGGCGGCTTGCGCGTCGTTGCTAGAGTCCCCCACCATCAAAGTGTTTTGGGGCAAAGTGCCCAGCGCTTGGCAGGTTTGCAGCAGCGGCAGGGGGTCGGGCTTTTTACGTGCAAAGCTGTCCCCGCCAAACACGTGTTCAAAATAAACGTCCAAACCTTTGGCCTTTAGCAGTCCTTGTGCAAACGCCAACGGCTTGTTGGTGAGACACGCCAAACGCCAACCCGACTTGCGCATGTGCTGCAAGCCCTCCAAAACACCGGGGTAGACGTTGGCAAATTGGCCATTGAGCCGCGCGTAATGATGTTGGTAACGCTGCCATGCGGGCTCAAACAACACATCGACGCTTCGGCTTTGGCACACATTGCTCAAACCCGCCACCTCAGGCAGAGCAAGTTGATGCGCCAACACCGATCGAATCAAATGTTCCGAGCCTTTGCCCACGGATCGTTCGATCCAATCGCGCGTGACGCTGGGCAAATCGAGGTCGGCCAACATGCGATTGAGCGCGGCCTCGAAATCACCCAAGGTATCTACCAGCGTGCCATCTAAATCGATCATGGCGGCTTGAATGTTCAAAGCATTGAAAGACACAACCTCACCTTTGACAATTTCAAAACCGCCCATTCTGCACGGATTGGCTGGTCTGCCTTATTCGAGCAGCGATGTCGCGCGTTGATGCACCAAAGCCACATCCACGCCCAGTGCTTTGGCCAGTCGGGCACCGTACTGCGCATCGGCTTTGTAAAAGTGCGCCAGCATGGCTTCTTGGGTGCGTTTGTTTTTCACTTGCGCCAAGTCGGCCGATAGGTTGGCAATCAAATCGTCTTGGTTTTGCGCATCCAACGCGCGAAAAAATTCGCCTGCTTGCTGAAAGTTCAAGGTTTTGGCGATGCCCTTTTGCTGGGTTGTGCCTTGCAATGGCAGCTTGCTTTTGACAAAGCTGGGATCTTCGTGCACGTCGACTTGTCGACTGGGTTCATAGTTGACCGAGCCATGGCGCCCTGAGGCACTGGCGGCGCCGTCTTGGTGGTTGTTGATGACCGCAACTTTGGGACGATTCACCGCCAAGGCTTGGAAGTTCGTCCCGACGCGGTGCATTTGCGTGTCCAGGTACGAAAACAAACGACCTTGCAGCAAACGGTCTTCGGAGGCTTCGATGCCAGGCACCAAGTTGGCAGGCGACATGGCCACTTGCTCGGTGGATTCAAAAAAGTTGTCTGGCACTTTGTTCAGGGTCATGGTGCCAACTTTGCGTTCAGGCACGCCCGTCCATACTTTGGTGGGATCCAAGGGGTCGAATTCAAAGCGTTCAAGCTGATCGGCGGCCATGAGTTGGACATACAAATCCCAGGCTGGGTAGCGTTTGTCTTGGATGGCGGTTATCAAATCTGCCGTGGCGTGCGCGACGGTTTTGCCTTGAATTTTGGACAGCATGTCAGGGCGCAAGTTGGCTTCGCCTTGCTTGGATTTCCATGCAAATTTTGCGTATTGGTAGCGTCCTTTTTCATCCACCAACTTGAGCGCATGCACGCTGCTGCCATTCATCTGTCGATAGTTGGCGGGCGTGCCAAAGTTGGAGTAGACCCGCGTGAGCATGTGCGTGGATTCTGGAATGTGCGAGAAGAAATCAAAGAATCGATTGGGATCTTGTGCGTTGGTCACCGGATCTGGCTTGAGGGAATGCACCATGTCAGCAAACTTGATCGCGTCGCGAATGAAAAAGACGGGCAAGTTGTTGCCCACCAAATCCCAATTGCCTTGTGCGGTGTAGAACTTGGTGGCAAATCCGCGCGGATCACGATCGGTTTCGGGCGCGCCCTTGCTGCCAATCACGGTGGAAAAGCGCACAAACACGGGGGTTTGCTCACCGGGCTTGAACACCACGGCTCGGGTCACATCGGCCAAGCCTTCGGTGGCCGTGAACACCCCTTGTGCGCCCACGCCTCGGGCATGCACCACGCGTTCTGGAATGCGTTCGCGGTCAAAGCGCTGCAACTTTTGCAACAGCTGCGTGTCTTGCAACAAGCTCGGCCCATTTGCGCCAGCGGTTTGGCTGTGCTGGTTGCTGCCCACTGGGGCGCCGTTGTCTTGTGTCAAGGTTGCAGCTTGGGTGCTGACGCTGACCATCAACAAGCACGCCACGAGTGTGCGTTGCGCGAAGGGGGTTTTAAAGATCATGGATGAATTCCTTTTCCGACCAATCAATGCAAAAGTGCCGGGGAATTCTTATTCTTTTTTGAATACTAAATAATTAGTATTTGCCATTTGTTTTACACAAAACCCGCCGCTTGCTGCCGATTAACCTTTGAAGATCACGTCAGCCTTGGACTTGCCTTGGGCAATGCGACGGGCGTTGGGTTCATCGGTGGTTTGCACCCAAGCCTCGGCCGCTTCCTGCGAACGCCCGAATTGCCTGTGGCGAGCCACCAAACGCGCTTGTCGCAAGTCGTCGGGCACGTCGACATACCAAACTTCATCCAAGAGGGCTGGAATTTTGGACCAGTGTCCTTCGTCCAGCAGCAAGTAATTGCCTTCGCAAATGAGCAACTGCGTTTGAGCGTCAATGGCAATCGCACCGGCAATGGGCTCTTCCAAATCGCGGCGAAAGTCGGGCGCGTAAACAACCTCGTCGCTGTGCGGTTGACGCAAGCGCGCCAACAAAGCGACATAGCCTGCGCTGTCAAAGGTGTCGGGCGCGCCTTTGCGGTGCGCACGACCCAAGCGCTCCAGCTCGGCTTGCGCCAGATGGAAACCGTCCATGGGAACAACTTGGCTGATGGCGCCAAAGTGCGCGTGCAAAGCTTGCGCCAGCGTGGATTTGCCCGCACCGGGGGCGCCCACCAAGCCCAGCAAAACGCGTCGCCCGCTGGCCAGCAAGGCCTCGATGCGCTGAAGGTAGATTGAGTCAATGGACATCATGGCGTTGACCACTCGCATCGAAACGTCCGCGCAACACCCAGCAAGACAAACGGCGTCATGCCAGCGCTGCCCGCATTTGGTCGATCACGGCTTTGTAATCGGGCTTGCCAAAAATTGCACTGCCCGCCACAAAGGTGTCCGCGCCCGCATCGGCCACGCGACGAATGTTGTCGGCTTTGATGCCGCCGTCAACTTCCAAGCGAATGTCTTTGCCGCTGGCGTCAATCAGTTTTCGGGCGTGTTCGATTTTGCGCAGCGCTGAATCGATGAAGCTTTGGCCGCCAAATCCGGGGTTGACGCTCATGATGAGGATCAAGTCAATGTCCTCGATCGTCCATTCCAGCACGTCCAGCGGTTGCGCTGGATTGAACACCAACCCCGCTTTGACGCCCTTGCTTTTGATGGCTTGCACACTGCGATGCACATGCGCGCTGGCATCTGGGTGAAAGCTGATGAGATCGGCGCCCGCCTCCGCAAACGACGCCGCCAGCGCGTCCACCGGCGAGATCATCAAATGCACATCAATCGGCACCGCCACACCAGCGGCGGTTTTGGCGTGGGGCTTGAGCGCTTGGCAAATCATGGGGCCAAAGGTCAAATTGGGCACGTAATGGTTGTCCATCACGTCAAAGTGAATCCAATCGGCGCCAGCCGCGATGACGTTTTTCACCTCTTCGCCCAAGCGGGCAAAGTCAGCAGACAAGATCGAGGGCGCGATGCGAAATGTGGGGCGTTGGCTATTCATAAAGCAGATTATTCCACCCTCCAAACAAGGACTTATGGATAACAAGCCAGCTTGGGCCAAAATCGAAGCCTATGAAGCGCTACAAGTTCAAAGTCGACGTCGAGCCAGAGTACATCGCAGAGCGGTCCGATCCGTCTGCGGAGCTGTACATGTTTTCCTACACGATCACCATCACCAACGTGGGCAACGTGACCGCTCAGTTGATTTCGCGCACATGGAACATCAACGACGCCAACGGCCTGCATGAAAAAGTTCGAGGCTTGGGCGTGGTGGGACATCAACCGTTGCTCAAGCCCGGCGAATCGTTCCAATACACCAGCGGCACGCGTTTGCGCACGGCGACGGGGACGATGCACGGCAGTTATTTTTGCGTCGCCGAAGATGGCGAAAAATTCGATGTGGACATTCCCATGTTCGTTTTAGACGCGCTGAGCGATGACCACAACTCCAAACACTGGCATTGATGCACATGGGCGAATTCGACCTGATTGAGCGCTACTTCAAACGCCCCGCCCACAAGGCCGTTTTGGGCGTGGGCGATGACTGCGCTTTGCTGCAACCCACAGCAGGCATGCACTTGGCCATCTCCAGCGACATGCTGGTGGAAGGCCGTCACTTTTTGAGCACCGTCGATCCGGCTCGCTTGGGACACAAAGCCTTGGCCGTCAACCTCAGTGATTTGGCCGCGTGTGGCGCTCAACCCTTGGCCTTTACTTTGGCGCTGTCGCTGCCACGGGCAGATGAAGCTTGGTTGTCGGGATTTTCAGAAGGCTTGCTGCGCTTGGCCGAAGCCCACGGCTGTGAGTTGGTGGGGGGCGACACCACCCAAGGCCCGCTGAACATTTGCATCACCGTGTTTGGTGAAGTCCCGCCTGGCGACGCGCATTTGCGAGGCAACGCACAGGCTGGCGACGACATTTACATCAGCGGCACAGTGGGTGACGCCCGTTTGGCGCTGGATGTGTTTCGCGGCACGCAAACCCTTGAAGCGGCGGCCTTTGAGCAAGCCCGATTGCGCTTGGAGCAACCCACGCCGCGCGTGGCGCTGGGGCTTGAGCTGCGCGCCATTGCCAACGCCGCCATCGATGTCAGCGACGGATTGCTGGGCGACTTGGGGCACATCCTCAAGCGCTCAGGCGTGGGCGCCCACATTGACACCACTTGGTTGCAAGCCACACAAACTTTTGGCAACGGCCAAGCCGCCGGCATCACACCGCTGTTGGCAAGCCTGCCTTGGAACAAACGCTTGGACTACGCCTTGTCAGGCGGCGACGATTACGAGCTGTGCTTCACCGCACCCGTCAACCAGCGCGAGTTGGTGCATGCCGCGGCGTGGGAAGCCGAAACACCGGTGACTCGCATCGGTCGCATCACCGAAACACCGGGCTTGGTGGTGCTGGATGCGCAGGGTCAACCCCTGGCGCGTCGATTCGCGTCCTTCGATCACTTTGCTTGAGACCCATGCTGAATTCACAATTTTTACGCGCTCACCCAGCTCACTTCATTGCCTTGGGTTTTGGTTCAGGTCTGTCGCGATTTGCGCCGGGCACCGTGGGCACGTTGTGGGCTTGGGCAACTTTTTTGCTGCTGCAAATTTTTCTAACACCGCTGCAAACGGGTGTGCTGATTGGCGCATCGCTGCTGATTGGTTGGTGGGCTTGTACGGTGTGCGCGCGCCACATGGGCGTGGCCGATCCAGGCGCCATCGTGTGGGATGAGGTGGTCGCCTTTTGGCTCATTTTGTGGTTGGTCATGCCCACCAGCTTTGGCGGACAACTGGCCGCCTTCGTGTTGTTTCGTTTTTTCGATGCCGCCAAACCCGGACCTGTGAAATGGGCCGACAGCTTGTTCAAGGGCTTTGGCTGGCGCGGTGGTTTTGGCATTTTGTTGGACGACTTGGTGGCAGCGTTTTGCACCTTGCTGGTCATGGCACTGTGGAGATTTATATGGACACCTCTGTGAGCGAACAACTCGCCAGCGCACTGCTGCACCACGGCTGGATGCTGGCCACCGCGGAGAGCTGCACCGGCGGCATGATTGCAGCGCGATGCACCGACTTGGCAGGTTCGAGTCAATGGTTTGAACGCGGCTTCATCACATACGCCAACGAGGCCAAGCACGAATTGCTGGGCGTTGACAACGCGCTGCTGGCCGAACATGGCGCGGTGAGTGAGGCTGTGGCGCAGGCCATGACCTTGGGTGCATTGCGTCACTCGCAAGCGCAAGTGTCTTTGGCCGTGACAGGTGTGGCCGGCCCCACGGGCGGTAGCCCAGACAAGCCCGTGGGCACGGTTTGGTTTGCTTGGGCCCTGCCCAGCGACACCGGGCCAACCTTGGGCGCTGAAACAGCTTGGGTCAAAACCGAATGCAAGCATTTTTCGGGCGATCGCGCAGCCGTGCGCGAAGCCACCACGCAACATGCTTTGGCTACTTTGTTGCAGTGGCTGCAACAGCGCTGACGGGATAAATTTTTCCAACTACCACGCCCAAACGCGCCATCCGATTGCGCATGGTCAGCACGGCTTTGTCTTTGCTCACCAAAGCAGCTTGGTGCTGCGCGGCCAAGTCGATGAATTGTTGATCGTCAGGATCTTTGCAAACAAATGGGGCTTTGGGCGCCACCGCCACCAGTTTTGCGTGCGTGTCAAATTGCGTCAGCACATGCTCGGCGGTCAAGCCACCCAGCGCCAAACGCTTGGCAATGTGCGCGTAGGCCAGCACCCGCTCTAGCTCGTCGCGCATGACGGGCGTGGCCAACCAACAGACAGTGTGTTGCAACAAAGCTTGCAGCAAAGCAGGCGTGGCCGGGTCTTGGTAAAGCCAAAGATCGAGCACGATGTTGGTGTCCAACACGACAAGCTGCGGCGCCACGGCTGAAGCGGGTTGCAGCACCGTCAGGCTCCATCTTTGGGCGCAGGCGCGTCCTTGGTGCTGCGATCTTGCGCGGCGGGCTTGTCACGCATAGAACCTGCGCGCAAATCGAAGCGGAACATGCGGCATTCGATGGGGCCGTTCCACATCGGGACGCGGCGTGATTCTTTGAAGCGCATGCGCCCGGGCAGTTTGAGATCAGGCGTGAGCATCCAGGCGGTCCAGCCGGGGTAGTTCTTTTTCCAATGGCTGGCCAATTGGGCAAAAAAATCACCGCCGTCTTCGGTTTGCGTCAACTCGCGCGCGCCAAAGCGCGGAACGTCTTCACGCGGCTCGTCTTCGTAGGGCGAGACGTATTCGGTCGGCGGGGTGTAACGGGCGCGCCGGGCGGCGCCAGCAATGCCCGCGGCCTCAATGCGCTCGCCATAAGGCGGGTTGACCAGCATGACGCCCGGCTGATCACACGGTGGCATGCGTTGCAAGGCATCGCCGCCGCGCAACTGCAGGGCATGCGCCACGCCTGCGCGTTCGGCATTGCGTTGCGCGAAATCGACCATGCGAAACGCCACATCGCTGCCAAACACGGGCGCGCGTGGCGGGCATTCTTGTTCACGGGCAGCGTTGAGCAACCCTTGCCACACATGCGCTTGGTAAGGCACCAGTTTTTCAAAACCAAAGCGACGCATAGCGCCGGGCGCCATGTTGCACGCAATTTGCGCGGCTTCCACCGCAATCGTGCCGCTGCCGCAACACGGGTCGTACAAGGGCACACCTTGGGCACACCAACCGTTGGGGTTGTCTGGCGAGCCATCGCCTTGGCTCCATCCGCTGGCTGCGAGCATGGCGGCGGCCAAGGTTTCTTTGAGCGGCGCATCGCCTTTGTCGGCACGCCAGCCGCGTTTGAACAAAGGCTCTCCCGAGGTGTCGATGTACAGCGTGCAGTCTTCTGTGGTCAAGTGGGCGTAAATGCGCGCATCCGGCCATTGGGTGTTGACATCGGGTCGCACGCCTGTTTTGTGTCGGAAGCGGTCGGCCACAGCGTCTTTGATTTTTAGAGCAGCAAAGTTCAAGCTCTTGAGTGGGCTGTGCTGCGCGGTGATTTCAATTTTGAAACTTTGCTGGGTGGTGAACCACAGCTCCCAAGCCACGTTGGCGGCAGCGTGGTAGAGGTCTTGTTCTTGTCGGTAAGGCGTGTAGGACAACTCAATCAACACGCGTTGCGCCAGCCGACTGTGCAAATTGAGCAGCAAGGCGTCGCGCCAAGAAGCACGCACCATCACGCCCGCGCGGAAGGTGCGCAAATCCTCGTCGCCCACGCCGGTGATGCGACGCACTTCGGCGGCCAAATAGGTTTCGACGCCCGCAGCGCAGGGCAAAAAGAGATGAAGTTGCATCAGAGAGTTTTACGCAGGTTCGTGGGCGCAATGCGCAGCGCCTCACGGTATTTGGCGACTGTGCGACGCGCACATTCAATGCCTTGTTCGCGCAGCATGTCAGACAGCTGATTGTCGGACAACGGTTTTTTGGGGTTTTCGTTGGCCACAAATTGTTTGATCAAGGCCCGCACCGCCGTGCTCGACGCGTTGTTGCCGCTTTCGGTTTCAAGACCCGAGCCGAAGAAGTATTTCAGCTCAAAGGTGCCGTAAGGCGTGCTCATGTACTTGTTGGTGGTCACGCGGCTGATGGTGGATTCGTGCAAGCCCAGTTCTTCGGCAATTTCACGCAACACCATGGGCCGCATGGCCAGTTCGCCGTGGATGAAGAAGTTTTTTTGTCGCTCGGCAATGGCGTTGCTGACCCGCAAAATGGTTTCAAAGCGTTGCTGGATGTTTTTGATGAACCAACGCGCTTCTTGCAAACGCTGCTGCAAGCCCGCATGGTTGTCGCCTTTGCCGCCACGCAAAGCGTTGGCGTAAATGTCGTGCACACGCAGGCGCGGCATGACATCGGGGTTGAGCACCACCCGGAATTTGTGGGGCGTGGACTTGCCCACGCGGGTGACCAGCACATCGGGCACGACCACGTTGCGCTCGACTTCAACAAAACGCCGCCCGGGTTTGGGCTCCAAGCGCGCGATCATGGCGATGGCGGCTTTGATTTGCACATCGTTTTCATTGATCGCCAACACCAAGCGTTTGACATCGCGTTTGGCCAAAAGCTCCAAAGGCTGCTTGCACACCAGCAAAGCCACTTGGCGGATGGCGTCGGTGTCTTCGTCTGGCGCATCCATGGCTTTGAGCTGCAAGGTCAAGCATTCGGCCAAGTTACGCGCACCAACGCCCACAGGCTCAAGGCTGTGGAGCAAATGCAGCGCGACTTGAAAGCGATGCTCCAACTCTTCAATTTGTTCTTCATCATCGCCGCCCAAACCTTCTGCCAAGCTGCGCAAGGTGTCTTCGAGGTAGCCGTCGTCGTTGAGGTTTTCAATCAAGTAGCGCAAGGCCGCGCGATCGGTGTCGCTCAAGCGCAATCGCAGCGCTTGGCGCAACAAAAAGTCCGTCAACGATTCTTGGCTGCGCGCAAGCTCGGTGGCATCGGTTTCATCGTCGCTGTCGTTGTTGCGGGCGGGGGCGTCGCCGCCCCATTCTGAATCGTCAGCGGCCATCTCCACGCTGCCATCGCCGTCCCAGCTTTCGGCCACGCCATCCACGCTGGGCTCGACATCGCTGGCCGAGGTGTCAACCGCAATTTCGGAGCTGCTTTCAAAAGAGGACATCTCACGCGCGGCATCGATGTCATCGGTTTGCGCGGGCGCGTCGGCTTGTGCCAAGCCAAATTCTTCTCGCTCCGCGGCTTCTAAGTCTTTTTCTAGGAAGGGGTTGTCGTCGAGCATTTGCTCGATTTCTTGATTCAATTCAAGCGTGGACAGCTGCAACAGGCGAATCGATTGCTGCAACTGGGGCGTGAGCGCCAGATGCTGCGAGACGCGGAGTGAGAGTCCTTGTTTCATCACATTCGGAAGTGTTCACCGAGGTACACACGGCGTACGTCGGCGTTTTCAACGATTTCAAGCGGCGTGCCCTGTGCCAGCACACGCCCCTCACTGATGATGCAGGCATGGTCGCAAATGCCCAAAGTCTCGCGCACGTTGTGATCGGTGATGAGCACCCCAATGCCGCGCGCTTTTAAAAATCCAATGATGCGTTGAATTTCAATCACCGCGATCGGATCGATCCCCGCAAACGGTTCATCCAACAAAATGAATCGAGGCTGCGTGGCCAAAGCACGGGCAATCTCAACCCGACGCCGCTCACCGCCTGACAAGGCCACGGAAGGCGAGGCACGCAAATGCTCCACGCGCAACTCTTGCAACAACGACGTCAAGCGTTTTTCGATTTCATCGACACCCAGCGGCAAGCCTTCTTCGTCGCGCTGCAATTCGAGCACGGCGCGAATGTTGTCTTCTACATTGAGCTTGCGAAAAATCGAGGCTTCTTGCGGCAAGTAACTCAAACCCAAACGCGAGCGGCGGTGGATGGGCAAGTGCGTGACCGGCTCACCGTCAATCGTGATGCGCCCCGCGTCAGCGCGCACCAAACCCACGATCATGTAAAACGATGTGGTTTTGCCCGCGCCGTTGGGGCCGAGTAAGCCCACCACTTCGCCCTTTTGAACCGAGATCGACACGTCATGCACCACCGTGCGGCTGCCGTATGACTTTTGCAAATGACTCGCCTGCAAGCGGCTCACGCTGGCATCGTGTCGGATAGGTTCGGGCAGCGTGGCAATCACTTTTTGGTGGGGGTTTCGTTGTTGGGGCTGCGTGGCACCAAAGTGGCACGCACACGACCATTGGCGGTTTTGTTGCTGTTTTTGTCATCCGCAGCAGGTTGACCGTCGATGGTGAAAATATCTGTCAAGTTGTTGTAGACGATGCGCTTGCCGTTCATTTGATCGCCCAGCGTTGCGCCACGGTAGCGCCGCACTTCGGCTTGATCGATGAGCGTCACGCGGTCTTCGCGACCGTCGTATTCGATGCGCTGCGCTTCGCCTTCCATGAACTCTTGCAGGCCTTCGCGCTTTTGACGGTAAAAGGCGCGTTTGTTGCCCTCGGCAAACACCACGCCAAATTGGTAACCGTCAGGGTCTTCTTTGACTTCAATGCGCGAACCACGCAACACCAAGGTGCCTTTGGTCAAAACGGCACGTCCAGAAAAAATGCTGATTTGTTTGAGCTCGTCATGAACCAAGTTGTCAGCTTCGATGTTCATGGGTTTATCGCGGTCGGCTTTTTCGGCCAAAGCTGCTAAGGGCAGGCAAGCCATCAAAAAAGCAAGCGACAAAGAGGCTGAATATTTCAAGGCACGAATATTGCTGTGTGGATACTGGATGGCATTCTAACCACCCAATCACAGCCGCCTTGCGCCTGCGCTGCAGGGCAGCGTCAGACGCCATTGAAAAAGCCTCAACGACCTTTGCGCACTTCGTTGATCAAGTAGTCGGTGACTTGCAACACGCGCTCCATATTGCCGGCCAAGCCACCGTCGCTGTAAAAGCGTCCCGCAATGCCAATGGCTGGCACGCCTTGCACCTTGAATTGCTCTTGGAGCTGGTAGGCGCGCTTGGCTTTGGCTGCCACGCCGAAGCTGTTGTAGGTGTCGGTGAATTTTTGGGCTGGGATGCCATTGGCCTGCGCCCAAGCTGCCAACGCGGGCAATGTGTTGAGTTGTTGGCGCTCCACATGGATGGCGTTGAACATTTTGCCGTGCAGCTTGTCCAGCAAGTTGAGCGCCTCTAGCACGTAGTAGGCGCGCTGTTGCGGCTCAAAATCATCTCGAAAACGCACCGGCACGCGCTTGACCATCACATCCTTAGGCGCTGCTTTGACCCAGGCTTCAAAGGCGGGCTCAAAGGCGTTGCAATGCGGGCAGCTGTACCAAAAAAACTCAATGACTTCAATCTTGCCAGCCCCTACTTCGGTAGGAATGCGTTTGTCCAGTGCGAGATAGTCCGTGCCTTCTTCTGGCACTTTAGGAGCCGCTGCTTTGCTTTGAGCTTGCGCCATCCAAGGCAGACCCGCGGTGGTCAGACCCATGGCGGCTAAAGAAAAATCACGACGTTTCATAACAATCACCTCACATCAAAAAACTCTGCAGATCTCAGCGTTGCACGCGCACCATGGCGGAATCGATGTGGGAGTCATCGAGTTTGCCGCGAACCCGCTCCGCATCGGCCTTAGCGTCCATCGGACCCACGCGCACGCGATACACCGTGCGACCGCCTTGGTCACGCTCGCTGATCTTGGCATCCAGCCCCAGCAAGCCTAATTTGGCGCGCTGTGCCTCGGCCTCCTCGGTGCTGCGATAAGCGCCTGCTTGCACGAAATAAATGAACGCATCGGCCTTGCTCTCAGCGCTGGCGGCTGGCTTGGCGTCGGCAGCTTTGACTTCAGCCGACTTGGCTTTGGCCAGTTCACCAATGGGATCTGCGCTTTTGGGATCAATCTTGGTGGCGGTGTCGGGTTTGGTTTCTGGCTTTGCGTCAGGCTTGACGTCCGACTTTGCATCGGCGTCGGCCTTGTTGGCTTTTTTGCCATACAGCGGTGCGTTGGGATCCCAGTCTTTGTTTTTCTGATCCTCCGCGGCGTCTTGGTCTGCGGCACGGCTGGCGCCTTTGTTCATAAACGGAATGGGCACTTTGGTGATGTACACCGCCACACCCAAAGCCACGGCCAAGCCCACCACCAAACCGATGATGAAGCCCACCAGCGTGCCGCCACGTTGCTGTTTCATGATTGATTGACTCCGAAATTTGCTCACATGCTGGTGGGCGCAGACACCCCCAGCACAGCCAAGCCATTGTGCAACACCTGTGCGGTGGCCGCGACCAAAGCCAGTCTCGCCCTTTGCACCACTGGGTCATCCACCAAGATGCGTTCGGCGTCGTAATAGCTGTGGTAGCTGGCTGCCAAATCACGCAAGTAAAACGTCACATCGTGCGGCGCAAAGTCTTGTGCCGCTGCACTGAGCATGGCGGGGTATTTGGAGAGTTGCAGCATCAGGGCTTGCGCGGCAGGGCTGTCCAGGGGCGACAAATCGGCGTCTTTCAAATTGGCCACAAAGTCCGCGATCAAGCTGCGCGGGACTTTGCCATCGACCAAGGCCAAGGTGTCCACCACGTCGTCGCTGGTGCCAGCTGCCTTGAGCAGCACTGAGCAGATTCGCGCATGGGCATATTGCACGTAGTAAACCGGGTTGTCGTTGTTCTTTTGCACCGCCAAATCGACATCGAAGGTGTACTCGGTGTCGGGCTTGCGGCTGAGCAAAAAGAAGCGCACGGCGTCTTTGCTGGTCCACTCAATCAAATCGCGCAAGGTGACGTAGCTGCCTGCGCGTTTGGAAATCTTGACTTCTTCGCCCCCGCGCATGACCCGCACCATGGTGTGCAGCACGTAGTCGGGATAGCCTTGCGGGATGCCCACATTGGCCGCTTGCAAACCAGCGCGCACGCGCGCAATCGTGCCGTGGTGGTCGGTGCCCTGGATGTTGACCACTTTGCTAAAACCGCGTTCCCATTTGGTGATGTGGTAGGCCACATCAGGCACAAAGTAGGTGTAGCTGCCGTCCGATTTGCGCATGACGCGGTCTTTGTCGTCGCCGTAATCGGTGGATTTGAGCCACAACGCGCCGTCTTGTTCGTAGGTCTTGCCCGCCGCTTGCAGTATTTGAACGGCCGATTCAACGCGTCCGCTGGTGTACAGGCTGGACTCTAAGTAGTAGTTGTCAAACTTGACCTCAAAGGCTTTCAAATCCAAGTCTTGTTCGTGACGCAAGTACGCCACGGCAAATTGGCGGATGCTGTCCAAGTCGTCCACGTCACCGCTGGCGGTGAATTCGCGGTCGTCAGACTTGACGGTTTTCTTGGCCAAGAAATCATTGGCAATGTCTTGGATGTAATCGCCGTTGTAGGCCGCTTCTGGCCACTGCGCATCGCCGGGCTTGAAGCCTTTGGCGCGCAATTGCGTGCTGTTGGCCAAGGTGCTGATTTGCACGCCCGCATCGTTGTAATAAAACTCGCGATACACCTGCGCGCCTTGCGTGGCCAGCAAATTGCAAATCGCATCGCCCAAGGCGGCTTGTCGGCCATGCCCAACATGCAATGGCCCAGTGGGGTTGGCGGAAACAAATTCGACCAAAACACGCTGGCCTTGGCTGGGCTGCACACCAAACCCATCTTGGGCGGCCAGCACCTCTCGCACGATTTCTTGTTTGGCGGCGGGTTTGAGTCGAATGTTGATGAAGCCCGGCCCCGCAATTTCAATGTCTTGCACCCATTGCTGAAATGGCGCCGACGCCAGCAATGCTTGGCGCAACTGTTCGCCCAATTGACGCGGGTTGAGTTGGAGTGGTTTGGCCAGCTGCATGGCGGCGGTGATCGCAAAATCGCCGTGCGCAGCCACTTTGGGCGACTCAAAAGCAGCCTTGTCGCCCGAGCCGGGGGAAAGCGTTTCCAGTGCTTGGCCTAAGGCGACCAGCAATTGTTGTTTGACTTGAAGCATCGTCCGATTTTACGGGCGGCCCCGCGCCTGGGCTGAGTGCGCTGATTTTTTTGGCATGATTGAGCCCCATGCACGCCCCTACTCCCACCGATCGTTTTCAGTACACGCCTACTTTGTCGTGCGTCATGCCCGCTTACAACGAGGGCAAAAATCTGGGCACCTTGGTGCCACAAGTGCTGCAAAGTCTTCAAGCCTTGGGCTCGCAAGTTGAGATCGTCTTGGTCAACGATGGCAGCCGCGACAACACCGCGCAGGTGATTCAGACTTTGTGTCAAGCGCATCGCGAAGTGGTGGGCATCAACTTGTCGCGCAACTTTGGCAAAGAAGCAGCGCTGACGGCAGGCATCGATGCCGCCCGTGGCGAGGTGGTGGTTTTGATGGATTCGGACGGCCAGCACCCCATGTCCTTGGTTGCCGACATGCTCCAGCGTTGGCGCGAAGGCTCTGATGTGGTGTATGCGATTCGTCGTTCGCGCCAAGACCAATCGGCCTTGCAAGCGGGGTTGACGGGGTTGTTTTACAAACTCATCAACTTTGGCAATCGGGTGCAAATTCCTGCCCACGCTGGCGATTTCCGCTTGATGGATCGCCGCGTGGTGGATGCGCTCAAGGCCATGCCCGAGCGCAACCGGTTCATGAAAGGTTTGTACGCTTGGGTGGGCTTTTCCAGCACAGCCATCGACTTCGAGCCTTTGCCTCGCGCGGCCGGCGAAAGCAGCTTTGGTCTGCGCGGCTCATTTGCTTTGGCCTTCACTGGCATGCTGGCTTTTTCCATTGCACCGCTTCGCGCTTTGACGCTGTGCGGCTTGCTGCTGGCCACCTTGGCGCTGGGTTATGGCAGCTGGGTGATTGCTGACTATTTCATTTGGGGCATCAATGTGCCGGGCTATGCCACGTTGGTGGTGAGCATGATGTTTTTCAGCGGCATTCAACTGCTCTCGATTGGCATCTTGGCCGAATACGTGGGCCGCATTTATGAAGAGGTCAAGCAACGCCCCAACTACTTGATCAGCCAACAGTTGGGGGCTGGCTTGGCGCTCGCACCCACTAAATCTGCGCCTGACGAGGCGCCTCACCCCCACGAAGATTTGGCGGTTTAAGCCCATGCGTACAGGATTTTGGTTTTTGGTGGTGGGCTCTAGCGCAGCGTTGACGCACATGCTGGTGTTTGCGCTGGTCGCTCCTTACTTGCTGCCCGAGTTGGCCAACGCGGTGGGGTTTTGCGTGGCGTTTTCAGTCAGTTTTGCAGGCCATCGGTATTTGAGTTTTCAAGACGCGGGCACTTCGTTGTGGCAGAGTTTTTTGCGATTTGGCATCACCGCGTTGGCCGGATTTGCGGCCAACGAATTGGTGTTCAGCGCCTTGTTGCGCGGCTTGGATCTGCCCTCGCTACTCGCTTTGGGATTTGCCTTGGTTTTTGCAGCGGCTCAGACGTTCCTCTTGAGCCGATTCTGGGCTTTTCGACGCGCCAGCCATTGAAGCGCGGTAGAGCACCCAAGCGGGTGTTTCATGAACCACCTCAAAGCCTTCGTGCGCGCCTTTGCTGTAACTGCCAACGGCTTTGGGTGCAAGCAACCAAGCCGAGGCATCGTGCTTGAGGGCTTCTAACCGGCTCAGGGGTTGCAAAGCCAGTTGACCCGCTGGCGCATCAAAATCGGCGCCTTCGAACAACTCGCGGCGCCAATCGTCTGCCGCTTGTTGACGCTCGAACTCCCAGTTTTGAATGACTTCGATGGGGCGCGTGCGGCGGGCATAAAAGGGCAGATCGTAGGGGTAGTCATCGATCACAGCGACAGGGTCGTTGGTGTCGCTCACACAAGCCAGCACCTGCGCCATCTCACCAATGCCACGGGCTTGTGTGAATTGCCCCGCCAAGTGATTGAGCACCACAGCCGCCGCCGAGGCAGCCACCACCAACGCCGCAAACAACCACTGCGCCCAGCGCTTGTCTGCCCAAACTTGCTGCCACCACAACGCGGCCAAGTAGGCCAAAGGCGGCATGACGGGCAAGGCATAGCCAATGATTTTGGAGCTGGGGATGGAGAAAAATCCCAGCACAGCGACGCACCAAATCCAACACAAAGCCGCCACGGCATCGGTGGGCGCGGGCGCTTGCTTCACGCGCAGCCACACGCCGCGCACCCCTTGCGCCAAGACGGCCAACACCCAAGGAAACATCAGCACCGCAATGGCCGCACCATAAAACCACCAAGGCTGGGCATTGTTGAATGCAGTTTGCGTGTAGCGCGCAAACTGCTGGGTGCCAAACATGTAGTTGAAGGTGCCAGGGTAGGCGCGCTCCACCAGCACAAACCAAGGCACCGCGATGAGTGCAAACAAACTCACGCCGCTGAGCCAAGGCAAGGCCAAGATTTTTTTCCATTGCGCGGTCAGCGCAATCCAAATCAGCAGCACCAAGCCCGGCAAAGCCAAACCAATCAAGCCCTTGCTCAACACGCCCAGCGCACACGCCACATAACCCGCACGCGCCCAGCCGCGATGGACAGAATCCCCTTGTGTTGTGCCTTGGTGCATGAACGCACGGGCAAAGCACCAAATGGCCACGCCAATCCAGCTGGCCACCATCATGTCGTGGTTGACGTATTGCCCGGCAATCAAAAAGGCCAAGCTGCTGCCCAGCATCCAAACGGCGCGACGCGCCACGTCAACACCGGCAAAAAACCGCGCGCAATCCAACAGCACCGCCCACATGAGCAAGGCGTGCAGCGCGACCACCAAGCGTGCAGCCCATGCCGTCGCGCCAAAAACATGAAAGCTGATGGCCTCCAACCAATACAACAAAGGCGGTTTGTGGAAAAACGGAATGCCATCGATGCGCGGCGTCAACCAGTCACCGCTGACCCACATCCATCGGCCGATTTCGGCGTAGCGCCCTTCGTCTGGAATGGACAAAGGACGAAACACTGCCAAGATCAGCAACAGGGCTGGCAACAGCCACAAGCTCCAGCGCTTGATGCGCGAGGGTTCAAACATAGTCAAGCTCTCAAGAATGAAGGATGGGCAAACCACTGCCCCGCACCAGCTGTACGCCGGCATCGCGCAGGTGCTGCACAAAGTCAGTGCCTGCCAAGTAAGCAAATTCACGCGCACGCGCCGCACCAATGGCATCGTCGGCCTGGGCGGACAAAGCCGGGTGACACATGATCAGCGCGGGTTGTGTTTGCGTCGGCAATTGTTGCAACCAAGTTTGCATGCGTTGCGCGTAGTCGGCCAAGCTGCCGTCAAAGTTGTAAACGCCCAGCAATGGCGAGACCTCGGGCCAAGCAGCGTTGCGAGCCAAGTCTTGCAAAGCCTGCGCGCCCATGCTCGAAATGATGCGACCTTTCAAGCCCGGTTGCGCCACGCGAGAAATCCGCAACCAAGGACGTCGCGCCAAGTGCCCGTAGCGACGCGTCAACACGCTGAGCAAGGCTTCACGCCACCCCGCAAATTGTTGGATGTGTTGGTGGCCATCGACGTGGTCGGGAGGCGCATCCCAGTGCTGCTCAAACGCATCGAGTTGGCGCTCGATTTGTTGTTCCAACCGTTTTTTGGACGTCAATCGCAAAAGGGCGCGACCCATCAACAGATTCAGACCCTGACCAAAGCGATCGGCTTGTGCAAATTCGCTGGTCCAGTCCAGGTGCAACCCAACGTCCAGCCGTCCGCGCATTTCTCGCAAAGCGGCCGCATCTTCGCGCCAGCGCGGCGAGCACACCATGACGCTGGTGGCGGTGATGCGCCCCAA
>CAIYFE010000262.1 GCA_903925445.1 uncultured Burkholderiales bacterium
GTTCTAATCCGCCCATGAACATGATGGAGCAGGCCGAATTGCAATAGCCTGCAATGACCGTATTCAAATGTTTTTCTTTGATCAATCGTCCGACTTTTAAGCCCGTCCACAAATCGCCACCTGGTGAGTTCACGAACACCACAGTTTTGATTTGTGGATGGGCCAAAGCATTTTCAAAGCGTTTTAAATCATCGTTCACGCCACCTGTTGCAAAAACATATTCGTCTTGCGTGACCAGCACCATTGCCCGCGCATTGAGGCAACTCAAAATAAATAGCAGCAATAAAAACAACGGTCGCATGACCATTATTTTATTAAATAAAAAATAAAATTAATTCAAGTTAATTAATACTGACCAGGTTGATCAAGGTTTGCAAATAAATACCTTGCAAGGGCGCAATATCTGCCAAGGCCACGAATTCATCAATCTTGTGAATCGTGGCATTGGGTGGGCCGAGTTCAATCACTTGGGGGCATATTTGCGCGATGAAGCGACCATCGCTGGTGCCGCCACTGGTGGACAACTCGGTGCTCAGACCTGTTACCTCAAGAATTGCTGCTTGAACGGCATGCACCAAGTCGCCGGGGGTGGTCAAAAAGGGCAGACCGCCGACCGTCCATTTCAAGTCGAATTCCAGCCCATGTTGGTGCAGCACATCGATCACGCGTTGCTGCAACTGCTCTGGCGTTGATTCCGTGCAAAACCTGAAATTGAAGTCCACCACGCATTCGCCCGGAATGACATTGCTGGCACCCGTGCCTGCGTGGATGTTGCTGACTTGCCAGCTGGTGGGTGGGAAAAAAGCGTTGCCTGCATCCCACTGAATGGCCGCAAGTTCAGCCAGCGCAGGCGCCAATTGATGGATGGGATTGCGCGCGAGCTGTGGGTAAGCAATGTGTCCTTGGATGCCTTTGACAATGAGCTTGCCGCTCATGGTGCCGCGACGACCGTTTTTGATCATGTCGCCCGTGCGTTCGACAGAGGTGGGTTCACCCACGATGCAGTAGTCCAGGCGTTCGCCTCTGGCTTTGAGCGCTTCGCAGACCTTGATTGTTCCGTCCAGTGCAGGACCTTCTTCGTCGCTGGTGAGCAAAAAGGCGACGGACAAAGCAGGCTCTGGATGCGCGGCCAAAAAGTCCTCAACCGCCACAACCATGGCCGCCAGCGAAGTTTTCATGTCACTGGCGCCACGACCAAACAACTTGGCATCGCGGTGTGTGGGGGTGAACGGATCGCTGCTCCATTGGTTCAAAGGGCCGGTGGGCACCACGTCGGTGTGCCCCGCAAACACCAAGGTTTTTGCTTTGGCGTGCGCGCTGCGCTTGATCGCCCACAAGTTGCTCACGCGAAAGTTGTCTGGCCCGCTGTCCATGCGTTCGCACACGAAGCCCAAGGCTTGCAGCCGATTCGCGATGAGTTCTAAGCAACCCGCGTCCTCAGGCGTGACCGAAGGACGAGAAATGAGTTGCTCAGCGAGCGCCAGCGTGCGTGACATGGTTAAAAATCAATCGCGCAACAAATCGTTGATGCTGGTTTTAGAGCGCGTTTGTGCATCCACGCGTTTGACGATGATGGCTGCATACATGCTGTAAGGCGCGCCATTGGCCGCTACTTTGGGAATGTTGCCGCTGACCACCACCGAGCCGCTGGGGACGCGACCGTAGCTGATTTCGCCGGTGGCGCGATCAAACAGCGGTGTGCTTTGACCGATGTAAACGCCCATGCCCAAGACCGAGTTTTCTTCAACGATCACGCCTTCAACAACTTCGGAGCGTGCCCCGATGAAACAGTTGTCTTCGATGATGGTGGGGTTGGCTTGCAAGGGCTCGAGCACACCGCCCAGACCCACGCCGCCCGACAAATGCACGTTTTTACCCACTTGGGCGCAAGAACCCACGGTGGCCCATGTGTCGACCATGGTGCCGGAATCCACATAAGCGCCAATGTTGACATATGAAGGCATCAAAATAGCGCCAGAAGCGATAAAGCTGCCGCGACGAGCAACCGCAGGCGGCACCACGCGCACCCCGCTGGCTTTCATCTCTGCTTCGCTCAAATGTGCAAATTTGGTTTGTACTTTGTCGTAAAAACCGAGATCGCCTGCTTTGATGACTTCGTTGTCTTTCAAACGGAAGGACAACAACACGGCTTTTTTGAGCCATTGGTGGGTTGTCCATTGACCCACGCCTTCACGCGTAGCGACGCGCAGGCGTCCGGCGTTGAGTTCCACAATGACGTGCTCCACCGCATCGCGCACTTCGTGAGCGGCATTGGCAGCGTTGATGTTGGCGCGGTTGTCCCAAGCGTTGTCGATGATGGTTTGAAGTTGAGCGGTCATGAGTCTTCTCGATCAGGGTTAGTTGTTTTGAATGAATTGAACGATGCGCTGCGCGGCCTGCACGCATTCATCGGTTTCGGCCACCAGTGCCATGCGGATGCGACCCGCGCCGGGATTGAAGCCATGCGCTTCACGCGCCAAATAACTGCCCGGCAAAACCGTGACATTGTATTGACTCAGCAATTCCCGCGCGAAGGCTTGGTCATCGCGCACGCCATCTTTTTCAGGAACCGCGGCCCAGAGGTAAAAGCCCGCGTCAGGCAAGCGCACCTCCATGACCTCAGCCAGCATCGGGGTGACGGCTGCAAATTTCTCGCGGTACATCGCGCGGTTGGCGATCACATGGGCTTCATCGTTCCATGCCGCCACGCTGGCGGCTTGCACCATGCCACTCATGGCGCTGCCGTGGTAAGTGCGATAGAGCAAAAACTGCTTGAGAATGGCCGCATCTCCGGCGACAAAACCGCTGCGCATGCCCGGCACATTGCTGCGTTTGGACAGGCTGGTGAACGCCACCAAGTTCTTAAAGTCGGTGCGACCGAGTTGTATGGCCGCTTCCAAGCCCCCCAATGGTGGCTCTTCGCGGAAATAAATCTCGCTGTAGCACTCGTCGCTGGCGATGACAAAACCGTATTGATCACTGAGTTCAAAAAGCTTTTGCCAATCGGCCAAGGGCATGACCGCACCCGTGGGATTGCCCGGAGAGCAAACAAACAAAAGTTGGGTGTTGCGCCAGACCTCTTGCGGAACTTTGTCCCAATTCACGTTGAAATTGAGTTGCGGATCGCTGGGCGCGTAATAGGGCGTGGCCCCAGCCAGCAAGGCTGCGCCTTCGTAAATTTGATAAAACGGGTTGGGGCAGACCACCGTGGCGTGCGCTTTTGTGGGGTCAATCACGGTCTGGGCAAAGGCAAACAAGGCTTCACGCGAGCCATTCACAGGCAAGACTTGAGTGGCCGCGTCTAGGGTGACGCCGTAGCGTCTTTGCATCCAGTTTACGCAAGCTTGTCGCAACTCAGGCAGCCCCGCTGTGGCTGGGTAGGCTGACAGGGCTTTTGTGGCGCCGGAGAGCGCATTCAGAACCAACTCAGGCGTGGCATGGCGCGGCTCACCAATGCCAAGGCTGATGGGGGCGTAGTTTGCGTTGGGTTGGACCGAGGCAAAAAGCTGTTTGAGCCGCTCAAAAGGATAGGGCTGTAATTTGTTTAACAGGGGGTTCATGGCTGTTATTATCTCTTTGCTGAACTATGACTTTTTTATCCTCTTCGACTTCTGCCATGCTTGATCTCACCGGTGCCAAAGAATTTGCACCCGAGGGCGAGTCTTTGCGAGAGCTTGTTCAGACCTTTGAGCAAAGCTTGGTGGTGGAAATGCAGAAGATCGAGCAAGCCATGGAGCGTCAAGACGCTTTGACGGTGGAGCACTCGTTGCACGCGCTCAAGGGGTTCATGCCCTTGTTTGCCCATCCAGATTTGGCAAAAAAAGTCACAGATTTGTATCAAACCAGCAGAACCAAGCCCTTTGGCGAAACTTGCGCGGTTTTTAATGAATTAGCACCAAACTTGCGAGTTTTGCTAAAAGAAGTTCATGCATGGCCAGGCATTTATGATTCTGCCTCTCCATAAAGAGGTTTTCGGTGCGTCTCAACTCCATCAAGCTATCGGGTTTTAAGTCCTTTGCAGAACCCACCAATTTCATGCTCCCAGGTCAACTGGTCGGCGTGGTGGGTCCCAACGGCTGCGGTAAATCCAACATCATGGACGCCGTGCGCTGGGTGCTGGGCGAGAGCCGTGCCAGCGAATTGCGTGGCGAGTCCATGCAAGATGTGATCTTCAACGGCACCACCAGCCGCAAAGCGGCCAGCCGATCCAGCGTGGAGTTGGTGTTTGACAACGCCGATCACCGCGCTGGCGGTCAGTGGAGCCAGTTCACCGAAA
>CAIYFE010000263.1 GCA_903925445.1 uncultured Burkholderiales bacterium
GTCCTATCAGGCTTTCTTGTCTTCACCGATCAACAACTTGGTGTCGGAGAGGTACATGTGAGGTGGGACTTCGAGGTTGTCTGGCGCAGGCTTGTTTTTGAAGACGCGGCCAGCCATGTCAAATGTTGAACCGTGGCAAGGGCACAAGAAGCCACCATGCCAATCATCGGGCAAAGAAGGCTGAGCGCCTGTTTGGAATTTGTCTGAAGGAGAACAACCCAAGTGCGTACAAATGCCCACCGCCACAAAGTATTCGGCCTTGATGGAGCGGCCTTGGTTTTTGGCGTATTCAGGAATGGGGTATGTCTTGCGATCCGAGTTGGGATCGGCGACTTGGCTCTCTGTTTGTTTGAGGGCTTCAAGTTGCTCGGGTGTACGGCGAATGATCCATACGGGCTTGCCGCGCCATTCGACGGTCATTTTTTCGCCGGGTTTGAGGGCGGAAATATCGGCCTCAACCGCAGCACCTGCAGCTTTGGCTTTCTCGGAAGGCTGGAAAGTGCTCACAAACGGAACGGCTACGGCCACGCCGCCTACCGCACCTGCGCAAGTCGAGGCAATCAGCCACGTGCGCTTGCTGCTGTCTACTGGGGTATCACTCATGGAATTCCTCAAACAATTGTCACTGATTGGGCTAACTCCTCATTGTAGCCGAGCGACTGACGTCAACCCAACAGTCGATTTGAGACCAACCGTCGCGCCATCTCCAGCGCCTCACGCAGACTTGACGGATCTGCCACGCCCAATGCAGCAATATCAAAAGCAGTTCCATGATCGGGGCTGGTGCGAATCAAGGGCAAACCCAAGGTCAAATTGACGCCGTGCTCGACGCCTAAATATTTGACTGGAATCAGACCTTGGTCGTGGTACATGCACACCACCACATCGAACTCACCTGCACGGTCGGGTTGGGTTCTGGCGCGCATGAACACGGTATCCGGCGGATAGGGCCCGCTGACCTGTATCCCCAAACGCTTGGCTTGCTCGATGGCGGGCAGGATGATGTCAATTTCTTCTCGCCCCATCAAGCCGCCCTCACCCGCATGCGGATTGAGTCCCGCGACAGCAATGTGTGGCGCCCGACCTAGGTTGAGTCGCTCAGCTTCGTGGGTGATTTGGATGGTTTGAACGATGTTTTGCGTCGTCACCGCCTCAATCGCTTGGCGCAAAGACACATGAATGCTTGTCAGCACCGTGCGAAGCTCACGATTGGCCAACATCATGCGAACGGGCATGTCCGAAATAGCTACTCCCGCATGTTTTGCTGCGCGATCTTGTAGTAATTCCGTGTGACCTGGAAACAACACACCCGCAGCAGACAAGGCAGCCTTGTTGATGGGCGCTGTCACCAGTGCGGAGATTTCGCCCTGCAAGGCGGCATCGGCGGCCCAAATGACGGCATCCGCGGCCAATCGGCCAGCTTGCGCACTGATTTGCCCCCAAGCAGGCAATTGCAACACGGACAAGGGCTCACCCATTTGCATGACCTGCAAAACCGAGGTTTGAGGCCGCCACTGTTTCAAATCATCCAGGGGCTGGATGTGAATACCAAGAACCGTTTGGGGATCGCACACCAGTTGCAACGCGCGTTGCATCACCGCCACATCGCCAACCACCACGCAATCGCGCACTGATTCAGGCGAGTCGCGGTAAAGCTTGGCAATGATTTCCGGCCCGATGCCAGCGGCATCGCCGTGCGTGATGGCAATTGGACGTGGTCGCGATGTCATCAGGCGGGGTTGTCGATGTCAATGAATTGGTGGCGCACACCCAACTCCTGAGCCAAATGCGCGGCGACAGCCTGAGCACCAAATCGCTCGGTTGCATGGTGTCCGCAGGCCAAAAAAGCCACGCCCGTCTCGCGCGACAAATGCGCTTGTGGCTCAGAAATCTCACCCGTGATGAAGGCGTCTGCACCTGCGGCGATGGCATCTTCAAAATAACTTTGGGCACCGCCGCTGCACCACGCAATGTTGCGCAAAGCTCGGCCATCGCCGGGCACCACCACGGCTTGGCGGCCTAATTTTTGAGACACATGGCTTGCCAAACTTTGTACATTGGAAAAGCCCGCGCCCTGCGAAACCTGTCCGAGCAAGCCCAAGGCTTGGTCACCAAATTTGCTTTGCACCGAAAAGCCAAACAAGCGTGCCAATTGCGCGTTATTTCCCAACTCGGGGTGAGCATCCAAGGGCAGGTGGTAAGCCAACAAGTTGATGTTGTGCTCCAGCAGCAAGGCCAAGCGTTGCTTCATCCAGCCCGTGACCGTGCCATCTTGTCCGCGCCAAAACAAACCGTGGTGCACAAAAATAGCATCTGCCTTGACTTGAATGGCGGCTTCGATCAACGCCCGACTCGCCGTCACGCCCGAGACGATGTGTGCAATGTCATTTTTGCCTTCAACTTGTAGGCCGTTGGGGCCGTAATCTTTGAATCGATCAGGCTGCAACAGCTCGTTGCAACGGCTCAGCAACGCTGCGCGGGTTGTGGTTTTCATTTGACTTGTGCCTTTGAGCTGGGGCGTTGCGCGGGCGTTACTTCTAAGCTCAGGTCTTTGTCACGCCGGCTAAGTTCAACCTTGGCGCTTTGACCCGGTGGTAGCGAAGCGATTTGAGTCAGCAACTCGCCCACGCTTCGAATCGGATGGCCGTTGACCACACGCAACAAATCGCCGGGCTGAAGGCCAGCTTTGGCCGCTGGTCCGTTTTGCAATACGCCAGTGATCATGACGCCTTCGGTTTGTTTGAGACCAAATGTTTCTGCGAGTTCAGGCGTGATTTCATTGGGCTCCACCCCTATCCAGCCGCGCGTGACTTGCCCGTTGCGAACAATGCCATCCAAAACTTGCTTGGCCGTTGATACCGGAATGGCAAATCCAATGCCCATGTTGCCCCCCGAGCGCGAATAAATGGCTGTGTTGATGCCCAACAAAGAACCATTGACATCGACCAATGCACCGCCAGAGTTACCTGGGTTGATGGCGGCATCGGTTTGAATGAAATTCTCAAACGTGTTGATGCCCAGCTGATTGCGCCCCAACGCCGACACAATGCCACTGGTGACGGTTTGCCCAACACCAAAGGGATTGCCGATTGCCAAAACACGATCGCCCACCTGCAAGCTGTCTGAGTTGCCCCAAACAATCACCGGCAAGCGATCCAGTTGAATGCGCAAAATGGCCAGATCCGTATCTGGATCGGTGCCAATGACTTTGCCCCGTGCCCGACGGCTGTCGCTCAAAGTCACTTCAATTTCATCGGCGCCTTCGACCACATGGTTGTTGGTCAAGATGTAGCCGTCCGCGCTGACGATCACGCCACTGCCCAATCCTTTTTGTGGCTCATCGTCTTCGCGATCGCCATAAAAATATCGAAACCACGACTCGGCTTCATGTGGATTTTTTTGCGCCAACTGCGTCGTGGTGATGCTCACCACCGCTGGCGCAGCTCGCTTGGCCGCAGGACTCAAACTGCCAGGCATGACCTCGCCCGATGCATAGGGCGCAGCTTCAAGCAAATTGATCGAAGCATACGAGACACGGCGATTGAGCCATTCAGGCTTGAGGGTTGCCACAACAAACCAAATGGCAACCAGCACCGTCACAACTTGCGAGAAAAACAACCAATGGCGTTTCATAGGCAACTCAAATCAAGAAGTTGTTTTGTCAGTTTCCGGCTCGACTGGCGCTTGTGTGTGCTTGATGAAAATTTGTGCAGCCCAAATACCCACCTCATAAAGCAAGCACATGGGAATGGCCAAAGCCAACTGTGACACCACATCGGGTGGTGTCAC
>CAIYFE010000264.1 GCA_903925445.1 uncultured Burkholderiales bacterium
GGAACCGTACAAAAAAGGTATGGAGCTGGCGGTTGAGGAAATCAACGCGGCCGGTGGCATCAACGGCAAAAAAGTTCAACTCATCACCCGCGACGACAACGCCAACCCAGGGGACGCCATTCGCGCAGCCGAAGAGTTGCTGGGTCGCGAAAAAGTAGATGTTTTGAGCGGCGCCTTCTTGTCCAACATCGGCTTAGCCTTGGGCGACTTTGCCAAACAACGCAAAGTATTTTTCTTAGCGGGCGAGCCCTTGACCGACAAAATGGTCTGGCAAAACGGCAACAAATACACCTTCCGCCTGCGTGCCTCGACTTACATGCAAGTGGCCATGCTGGTGCCCGAAGCCGTCAAGCTCAAAAAGAAACGCTGGGCTGTGGTTTATCCCAACTATGAATACGGCCAATCGGCTGCGGCCACTTTCAAGCAATTGCTCAAGGCCGCTCAACCCGATGTGGAATTTGTGGCCGAGCAAGCGCCTGCTTTGGGCAAGATCGATGCGGGCTCCGTCACCCAAGCGCTGGCCGATGCCAAGCCCGATGCCATTTTCAATGTGTTGTTTGCCGCAGACTTGACCAAGTTCGTGCGCGAGGGCAACACACGCGGCTTGTTTGAAGGCCGCGGCGTGGTCAGTCTGTTGACGGGCGAGCCTGAGTATTTGGAAGCACTCAAAGATGAAACACCCAATGGCTGGGTGGTCACGGGCTATCCTTGGTATGGCATTCAAACACCCGAACACAAAGCCTTCTTCTTGGCCTATCACAACAAATACAACGACCACCCTCGCCTGGGCTCGGTCGTGGGTTACAGCATGATCCAAGCCTTGGCCGCTGGGATTGGCAAAGCAAAAAGCACGGACAGCGAAAAACTGGTGCAAGCGTTTTCGGGTTTGAAATTCAACACGCCTTTTGGCGCTTCCGTGTTTCGCCCACAAGACCACCAATCGACCATGGGTGCGTTTTTGGGCTACACCAAAAATGAAGGCGGCAAAGGCGTGTTGGTAGACTACCGCTACATGGACGGCTCGAAGTTTCAGCCCGCCGATGACGTTGTGAAAAAACTCAGACCCGCTGAATAAACCCCACACAACGCCCGCCTGATGCGGGCGTTTTAATTTGAACTCGATTCACGCATGGACATCGGCAGTTTTTTGGTGCAAGCCCTCAACGGACTCGCCAGCGCCTCATCTTTGTTTTTGGTGGCGTGTGGCTTGTCGTTGATTTTTGGTGTGAGCCGCATTGTCAATTTTGCGCACGGCTCGTTTTACATGCTGGGCTTGTATTTGGCTTATGCATTGACCGATGCTTTGAGCGCACACATCGGCTTGGCCTGGGCTTTTTGGCCAGGCGTGCTGCTGGCCGCGCTGCTGACTGGCGCGTTGGGGGCGGCAGTGGAGATGTTGGCACTGCGCCGCATTTACCGCGCACCAGAGTTGTTTCAACTGCTGGCTACCTTTGCGTTGGTGTTGATTCTGCAAGACGCCACGCTTTGGATTTGGGGCGCTGAAGATCTGCTGGGGCCACGTGCGCCTTACTTCTCAGGCGCGCTTGAAGTGCTCGGTCGACGTTTTCCCAGCTACGACTTGTTGTTGATTGCCGTGGGGCCTTGCGTGTTGGTGTTGTTGTGGGGGTTTCTCAAACAAACGCGCTTGGGTTTGCTGATTCGCGCCGCCACCCAGGATCGCGAAATGGTCAGCGCTTTGGGCGTGCATCAGCAATGGCTGTTCACCGGCGTTTTTGCCTTGGGGTGTGCTTTGGCCGGTTTAGGCGGCGCCTTGCAACTGCCCCGCGAGCCCGCGCATTTGGGGTTGGATTTACAAACCATTGGCGATGCTTTTGTGGTCGTGGTTGTGGGCGGCATGGGCTCCATTCCAGGAGCGTATGTGGCTGCGGTTTTGATTGCCCAAATCAAGGCGTTGTGCATTGCCTTGGGCACGGTGGAATGGATGGGCATTTCATTTGCTTTTTCAAAACTCACGCTGGTGGCTGAGTTTTTGGTGATGGCTGTGGTGCTGGTGATTCGACCTTGGGGTTTATTGGGCAAGCCTCAAGCAAGCACGCGCATCCCGTCGATTGAATCGCCTTTGCGCTTGCAAACGTCTGCTCAAACACTGGCTTGGGTGCTGGGTCTTGGCGTGCTTTGCACGTTGCCACAATTTGCGGGAGATGATTCTTATGCCGTGGTGTTGGTCATCGATTTGCTGACGGCGGCTTTGTTTGCTGGCAGCTTGCACTTCATCATGGGGCCTGCGGGTCTGCACTCTTTTGGTCATGCAGCTTACTTTGGGGTAGGTGCGTATGCAGCGGCGTTGCTGATGCAGCGTGCTGGCTTGCCCATGTTGAGCAGTGTGTTGATGGCGCCTTTGTTCAGCGTTGCAGCTGCGGCTGTGTTTGGCTGGTTTTGTGTGCGTTTGTCAGGCGTTTATTTGGCCATGCTGACCTTGGCGTTTGGACAAATCATGTGGTCGGTGGTCTTCCAATGGGACGATGTCACGGGTGCGAGCAACGGGCTGACGGGCATCTGGCCTGAGGGCGTGTGGATGGACAAAACATGGTTTTTTTATGCCGTTTTGTTGCTCGTGAGCGGCAGTTTGTACGCGCTGCGGCGAATGCTGCATGCACCCTTGGGTTACGCCTTGCGCGCGAGCCGAGATTCCGAATTGCGCGCGGCCGCGCTGGGCATGCATGTCAAACAACTTCAGTGGGTTGGGTTTGTGGTGGCGGCCTTTTTTGCAGGCTTGGCGGGTGCTTTGTTTGTGTTTTCAAAAGGCAGCATTTCGCCAGAAGTCATGGGCATTTCTCGCTCCGTGGATGCCTTGGTGATGGTGTTGCTGGGTGGCGTGCAAAGCGTGACGGGGCCCATTTTGGGTGCGGTCAGTTTTACTTTGTTGCAAGACAGCATTGCGCGCACCACCGATTACTGGCGCGCGGTGTTGGGTGGCGTGTTGCTGCTTTTGGTGCTGGTGTTTCCACAAGGTTTAGTGGGGTTCAAGCAATGGTTCCAACGAGGCGCTGCGCATGCTTGATGTGCAAAAGCTTCACAAATCACTGGGCGGTTTGCACGTCGTCAACGATGTGTCCTTTGCCGTCCAAGCGGGCGAAATCGTGGCTTTGATTGGCCCCAACGGCGCCGGCAAGTCCACGACGTTCAACATGCTCAACGGACAACTGGCGCCGGACGCAGGCGACATCACGCTGCAAGGTCAATCTTTGTTGCACCTCAAACCGCATGACATTTGCCGACGTGGGGTGGGGCGAACTTTTCAAATTGCCGAAACTTTTGCATCGTTGACCGTGCTTGAAAACGTGCAAATGGCCTTGCTGGCGCAGCATCAAAAAACTTTCTCTTTTTGGCAACGCGCCACCCATTACCAAAGCGATGCAGCCTTGGCCTTGTTGGCGCAGGTGGCATTGGATACGCAAGCGCATCGGCCTTGCAGTGCTTTGGCGTATGGTGACATCAAACGCCTCGAGTTGGCGATGGTTTTGGCCGGTCAACCTCGGGTTTTGCTGTTGGACGAACCCACGGCCGGCATGGCTTTGGCCGAGCGCCGCTTGCTCATTGGCTTGGTGCGTCGCTTGGTCAACCAACACCAAATGGCCGCTTTGTTCACCGAACACAGCATGGATGTGGTGTTTGACTTTGCCGATCGCGTTTTGGTCATGGCGCGCGGGCAGCTCATCGCGCAAGGCACGCCCAGCGAAGTGCAGCACAACCCCGCGGCGCAAGCCGCTAACTTTGGCTCAGGGGCTTTGCTGTGACACAAGCTCAGGCTTTGTTGGCATGCCAAAACCTCACTGCGGGGTACGGTGCGGCGCGGGTCGTCTTTGGGCTTGATTTGCAAGTCCAACAAGGCGAAGCCGTTGCCTTGACGGGCAGCAACGGCGCGGGCAAGTCCAGCACACTCAAAGCATTGATGGGGTTGATGCCGCATCGCACTGGCCGAATTGTGTTTGCCGGGCAAGATATTTCTGCTTTTGCGCCTTACCAAGCGGCACGGTGTGGTCTGGGTTTTGTGCCAGAAGATCGGCGCATTTTTTCGGAACTGACCGTGCTTGAAAACTTGCAAGTAGGCATTCAAGCGCCTCGCACTTGGCCCAACGGACAAGCAGCGCCGCATTGGAATTTGGACAAGGTGTTTGAACTCTTTCCCAATTTGGCCGACATGCCTCACCGTTTGGGCGCGCAAATGAGCGGAGGCGAACAACAAATGCTCAGCATCGCGCGCACACTGATGGGCAATCCTTTGCTGCTGTTGCTGGACGAGCCCTCCGAAGGCGTTGCGCCAGTGATCGTCGAGCAATTGGCGCGCGCCATTTTGAACATGAAGCGCCAAGGCGTGAGCATTTTGCTGTCCGAACAAAACTTGGCGTTTGCCAACTTGGTTTGTGATCGCCAATACAACTTGATCAAAGGACAACTGATTTGAAACACGATGCCGCGCTTTTGGTCATTGACGTGCAAAACGCATTTGTGCAAGGCGGCAGCATGCCCGTGCCCAATGGACTTGAAGTCATTCCTGTCATCAACCGCTTGATGCCGCTGTTCTCGCATGTGATCCTGACCCAAGACTGGCACCCTTTGGGGCACCACTCTTTTGCAAGCTCTCACGCCAATAAGCAGCCGTTCCAAACAACCCAGCTGTTTTACGGCGAGCAAGTTTTGTGGCCCGATCATTGCGTTCAAGGCAGCGCTGATGCGCAACTGCACGCTGACCTTGACACACAAGCAGCGACCATGATTTTGAAAAAAGGACTCGACCCCGCGGTGGACAGCTACTCCGCCTTTGTGCATGCGGACCGCGTCTCAAAAACAGGTCTTAGCGGCTTTTTAAAAGAGCGCAAGGTAAGCACCGTTTATGTTTGCGGATTGGCTACCGATTTTTGCGTTGCCTGGACTGCCTTGGATGCTTGCGAAGCTGGCTTTACAACCTACGTCATCGAAGACGCCTGTCAAGCCATTGACCTCAACGGTTCGTTAGATGCGGCTTGGCAAGCCATGATCGCAAAGGGCGTCCATCGCACCAGCGCTCAAGCTGTGCGTGACGCGCGCGCTGCCAACAAGGCCTGAGCCACTTCGACAAAACCAGCGCCTCGCTCACTGGGCGTGATGTATCGCGGCAAATGGTGAAGTTGATGCGCACACAAGGCGATGTTGGCCACACCAATGCTGTGTTGAAAATGCTCAAACATCACCGCATCGTTGGCCGAGTCGCCCACATACGCCCAGTGCGACAACTCCGCTTGCAAGTCCCGCCCCAAAAGCGCTTGCAACACCCATTGCGCACCCACCCATTTGTTGTGCGTGCCAAACCAGCCGTTCACATGAATGCTGCTCACCGTCGCACACATGCCCTGATCGCGCATGATTTGCACCACACGTGCAATGTCTGCGTCACCGAGCCGATGAAATTCGCTGTGGTCGATGGCGATGTCGGTTTCACGACCTGCTGAGTCTTGCGCCAAACGCGCGTGAGGCAAGGCCGCCAAGATGTGCGCCGTCACTTCGGCCATGCGCTTTTGGTGAATTTGCCGCGTCGGCGCATCTTGCAAGTACAACTTGTCGTCGCCGCACAACGCCACCGCACCGTTTTCAGCCACGATGGCGTCGATCGGCCATGTTTTGGCAAAGGGCTCACACCAGCCCACGGGTCTTCCCGTGATGGCCATGACGCTCAGCCCAGCTTGCTTCAATGCGGCCAAGGCCCCCACAGTCGCAGCGCTGACTTGCCCGTGCTCGGTCAAGGTGTCATCGATGTCGGTGAACACACCGCGAATCGTTGAGCGACTTTCGATAGGCCATTGCTTAAGTTCTAACATGATGTATTTTTCTTGGTGGTTTTCACGTAGCCCGCGGGTTGCGATTCGCCGTCAAAATTGTTTCATTCGGTTTAGGCAAGATATCTACTTTTAACCCTTGGAGACATACATGACATTGACCTCTTTGAATCGACGACTTCTGAGCTTGGGCTTGTTGACCAGCCTGTGGAGCCTGCAAGCAAACGCTGAAATCGAAATTCAATGGTGGCACTCCATGGTGGCTGTCAACAACGAATGGGTGAATGACTTGGCCAAAGGCTTCAACGCCAGCCAAAAAGAATACAAGGTCGTGCCCGTGTACAAAGGCGCCTACGATGAATCCATGACCGCCGCAGTGGCCGCATTTCGCTCGGGCAACGCGCCCCACATTTTGCAGGTTTTTGAAGTGGGCACCGCCACCATGATGGCCAGCAAAGGCGTGGTCGTCCCGGTTGGGCAGTTGATGAAAGACGCAGGCTACAAATTTGACCCCTCGGTTTATGTGCCCGCCGTCTCTGGTTACTACACCGCACCCAACGGTCAAATGATGTCGTATCCGTTCAACAGCTCGACCACGGTGTTTTACTTCAACAAAGATGCGTTCAAAGCCGCAGGCATTTCAACCGACAAAGCACCGGCAACTTGGCCTGAAGTCGCGCTGGCCGCTGCCAAACTCAAGGCCAACGGCCACAAATGCCCCTTGACCATTGCTTGGCAAGGCTGGACTCAACTGGAGAGCTTCTCTACTTGGCACAACACCGAGTTGGCCACGCAAGGCAATGGCATGCGCGGTCTGAACACCCGCTTGGTCAGCAACTCGCCCTTGCATGTTCGCCACATCGAAAACTTAGGCAACATGGCCAAGCAAGGTCTGTTTGTCTACAAGGGGCGCAACAACGCGGCTGAGGGCTCGTTTGTTTCAGGCGAATGCGCCATGATCACGACCTCTTCGGGCTTTTATGGCAACGTCGCCAAAAACGCCAAGTTTGGTTTTGGCGTTTCCAGCTTGCCTTACTACCCCGATGTGCCGGGTGCGCCGCAAAACACCGTCATTGGCGGCGCAAGTTTGTGGGTCTTGTCTGGCAAAAAACCTGAAGAATACAAAGGCGTTGCCAGCTTCTTCAACTACCTCTCCAATGCCAAGGTTCAGTCTGAGAGCCACATGCGCACGGGCTATTTGCCCATCACGATGGAGGCCTACAAACTCACCGAAGCCTCTGGTTTTTACAAAGACCATCCCGGCACCGACACGGCGGTCAATCAGATGATTCGCAAAACCACCGACAAATCGCGTGGCATCCGTTTGGGCAATTACGTGCAAATTCGCACCATCGAGGACGAAGAACTCGAACAAGTTTGGGCTGGCAAGAAGTCTGCCAAAGAAGCTTTGGACAGCATTGTCAAACGCGGCAATGAGTTGCTTGAGCGCTTTGAAAAAGCCAACGCCAACAAACAGTGATTGATGCCCCTTGAGTTCTGAAAAACGCGTTGTCTTTCGTGCCCGATGGCTGCCTTGGTTGCTGATTGCACCGCAAGCAGCCGTTGTGGCCGTCTTCTTTTTCTGGCCCGCAGCTCAAGCCTTGATGCAATCGCTGCAACAAAGCGATGCCTTTGGCACTTCGGTGGTGTGGGTCGGTTTAGAAAACTTTGAAAACCTTTGGAACGACGACACCTATTGGGCGTCATTTCAGACCACCGCTGTTTTTTCTTGTTGCGTTGCTGGCCTGGGTTTGAGCGTATCGCTGACCTTGGCTTACTTTGCTGATCGCGTGGTTCGAGGCACCACCCTTTATCGCACGCTGCTGATTTGGCCGTATGCCGTTGCACCGGCTGTGGCGGGCGTGGTGTGGCTGTTTTTGTTCTCCCCCAGCATTGGCGTGATTGCTTATGGGCTGCACCAGCTTGGTTTTGAGTGGGACAGCTTGCTCAACAGCCGCCACGCCATGGCTTTGATCGTCATGGCCGCGGTGTGGAAGCAAATCTCTTACAACTTTTTGTTTTTCTTGGCCGGCTTTCAGAGCATTCCCAAATCGCTGATCGAAGCAGCTGCCATCGATGGCGCAGGCCCGTGGCGCAGGTTTTGGACAATTCAATTTCCACTGCTTTCACCCACGAGTTTTTTTCTGCTCATCACCAACATCACCTACGCCTTTTTCGACACCTTTGGCATCGTGGACGCAGCGACCAAAGGCGGCCCGGGCAAGGACACCGCCATCATGGTCTACAAGGTCTACTTTGATGGTTTCAAAGCCCTCGACTTGGGCGGCTCTGCTGCGCAATCTGTAGTGCTCATGGTCATTGTGATTGCGCTGACCGTTGTGCAATTCAGATTCGTCGAGAAGAAAGTGAATTACTGAAGATGATTGAACGCAATCGATTCATGGATGTCCTTTCCCACGCGGTGCTGATCGTGGGCGTCTTGGTGGTGGCATTTCCGGTGTACCTCACGTTCGTGGCGTCCACCCACACCACGCAAGAAGTCGTGCAAGTGCCCATGCCGCTTTGGCCTGGTGAGCATTTTTTAGAAAACTACAAAGCCGCTTTGTTTGGCGACTCGGCAGAGCACATGTCCAATTTGTTGGTGGGCCGCATGATGTGGGTCAGCTTGGTGAGTGCTTTGTGCATCGCGATTGGCAAAATTGCGATTTCTTTGCTGTCTGCTTTTGCGATTGTTTATTTCCGCTTCCCGTTTCGCATGGCTTTTTTCTGGGCGGTGTTTTTAACATTGATGCTGCCCGTCGAGGTGCGCATTGGCCCGACCTACAAAGTCGTGTCTGATCTGGGCATGCTCAACACCTATGCCGGCTTGTCGGTTCCGCTGATCGCCTCAGCCACTGCGACGTTTTTATTTCGTCAATTCTTCATGACCTTGCCAGACGAGTTGGTTGAGGCTGCCCGCATGGACGGTGCCGGGCCCATGCGCTTTTTCAAAGATGTGCTGCTGCCACTGTCGACCACCAGCATGGCGGCTTTGTTTGTCATCCAATTCATTTATGGCTGGAACCAATACCTGTGGCCCTTGCTGGTCACCACACAAGAAAGCATGTATCCCGTGGTGGTGGGCATCAAAAGCATGATCCCCAGCGGCGGCGATGCACAAACCGAATGGAACCTTGTCATGGCCACCGCCATGTTGGCCATGATCCCGCCCGCCTTGGTCGTCATGCTGATGCAAAAGTGGTTTGTCAAAGGCTTGGTTGAAACAGAGAAATAACACATGGCTGCCATCGAACTCCAACACATCATCAAACGCTACGGCAAAGGCGCGCAAGCCCATCAGGTGCTTCACGGCATCGATGCCAGCATTGCCGATGGCGAATTCGTCGTGATCGTTGGGCCTTCGGGTTGCGGCAAATCCA
>CAIYFE010000265.1 GCA_903925445.1 uncultured Burkholderiales bacterium
GGACACCAGTTTTTGCGTCATTTGCAACGCACCCGTTTGCTGCTGCATCTTGTGGACATTGCGCCTTTTGACGAAGGTGTAGACCCCGTTGCGCAGGCCAAAGCCATCGTCAACGAACTCAAAAAATACGACAAAGCCTTGTACGACAAACCTCGTTGGTTGGTGCTCAACAAGCTGGACATGGTCGGCGCAGATGAACGCGCCAAAGTGGTGACCGATTTTGTCAAGCGCTACAAGTACAAGGGTCCTGTCTACGAAATTTCGGCACTGACCCGTGAAGGTTGTGAGCCCTTGATCAAAGACATTTACAAGCACATCAAAGCGCAGCAAGTGGCCGAGCAGCCCCCCGAGTACGTGGATCCGCGCTTTGCAGAACAAACGGCAACGCCTTCAGACAAAACATGACGCAAACCTCTTCCACCTTGTTGCGCGATGCGCGTCGCATCGTGGTCAAAGTTGGCTCCAGTTTGGTGACCAACGAGGGTCGAGGTTTGGACGAACAAGCCATTGGTGAATGGTGTCGCCAACTCAGCGCTTTGGTGCGCGATGGACGTGAAGTCATCATGGTCTCCAGCGGAGCCATTGCTGAGGGCATGAAACGCTTGGGCTGGACGACGCGTCCGCACGAGCTGCATGAATTGCAAGCCGCCGCCGCCGTGGGACAAATGGGTTTGGCTCAAATGTATGAAACCAAGCTGCGTGAAAACGGCTTGGGTTCGGCGCAAGTGTTGTTGACCCATGCCGATTTGGCTGATCGCGAGCGCTATCTCAATGCCCGTTCAACCTTGTTGACTTTGCTGGCGCACGGTGTGTTGCCAGTCATCAACGAAAACGACACCGTGGTCAACGACGAAATCAAATTCGGTGACAACGACACCTTGGGAGCCTTGGTCGCCAACTTGGTGGAGGCCGATGCTTTGGTCATCTTGACCGACCAAAAAGGGCTTTTCACCGCCGATCCGCGCAAAGACCCGTCTGCTCAATTGGTTCACCAAGCCCGAGCAGGTGACGCCAAGCTCGAAGACATGGCGGGTGGCGCAGGCTCCAGCCTCGGCAAAGGCGGCATGATCACCAAAATCTTGGCCGCCAAACGAGCCGCTGGCTCTGGCGCATCCACCGTGATTGCGTGGGGGCGCGAACCCGACGCATTGCTGCGTTTGACGCAAGGCCAAGCGATTGGCACTTTGTTGATCGCGCCCACGCACAAGCAACAAGCCCGCAAGCAATGGATGGCAGATCACTTGCAGCTGCGCGGCGCCCTCACGATTGACGCAGGCGCCGTGGACAAAGTTTTGCGCGAAGGCAAAAGCTTGTTGCCCATTGGCGTGATCGCTGTGGAAGGCGATTTTTCGCGCGGTGAAGTCATCGCCATCCGTGACGCGCAAGGCCATGAAATTGCGCGCGGCTTGTCCAACTACGCCAGCGCTGAAGCCCGTTTGCTGTGCCGCAAAGCATCGGGTGAGATCGAAAAATTGCTCGGCTACATTGCTGAGCCAGAAATGGTGCATCGCGACAACTTGGTGTTGTCGCAAAAACCTTAAGCAGGATTGTTGGGCGGCGGCGGTGCTGAAGCAGCATCTTTGTCGCGTCGCTCTGCGTGGGACACATGCCCCAAGCCTCGCAAGTAGCGATTGCGACTTTCTGTGCGCGGCAAAAAGCGAGACAACTCGGTCAACGCCATTTCATAGACGCCACGTTTGAACTCCACCACCACATCCAGCGGCACCCAATAATCGTTCCAACGCCAAGCGTCGAATTCGGGATGATCGGTCGCGCGCAAATTCAGCGCATGGTCGGGGGCGACCAGCTGCAAGAGAAACCAAATTTGTTTTTGGCCTTTGTAAAAACCCCGCGCATCGCGTCGGATGAACCGGTCGGGCACCTCGTAGCGCAACCAATCGCGGGTGCGAGCGACGATACGCACGTGCTCTTGCAAGAGCCCCACCTCTTCGTGCAATTCGCGGAACATGGCCTGTTCAGGAGTTTCTCCCCGATCAATACCACCTTGCGGAAACTGCCAGCTGTGGGTTCGGATGCGTTTGCCCCAAAACACCTGATTTTTCTGGTTGAGCAAGATGATGCCGACATTGGGTCTGAACCCGTCTCGGTCAAGCATAATCGAACCTCAAATTTTTGAACTGAGTCCATTATGCACAGAGAAGCGGTGCAAGCCTGAGGATTCACCCTGATTTCCCACTGAAAAGAAGAATATTTCGCTGTATGAAAGCCTCACAATTTCTCATCTCCACACTCAAAGAAGCGCCCACAGACGCTGAAGTCGTCAGCCATAAGTTCATGATGCGCGCGGGTTTGATCAAAAAATTAGGCGCTGGTATTTACAACTACATGCCCATGGGCTTGCGTGTGATTCGCAAAGTGGAAGCCATCGTGCGCGAAGAAATGAACCGCGCTGGCGCAGTGGAGCTGACCATGCCGGTGATTCAACCCTCAGAGCTTTGGCAAGAGACGGGACGTTTTGACAAGATGGGGCCTGAGTTGCTGCGCATCAAAGATCGTCATGGGCGCGATTTTGTGGTGCAACCCACCAGCGAAGAGGTGGTGACCGACATTGCTCGCCAAGAATTGCGCAGCTACAAGCAGTTGCCCAAAAATTTTTACCAAATTCAGACCAAGTTTCGTGATGAACGCCGGCCTCGCTTTGGCTTGATGCGTGGTCGTGAATTCATCATGAAAGACGCCTACAGCTTTGACCGCGACCCTGTCAGCGCCAAGCAAAGCTACAAGATCATGGCCGATGCGTATCGCAAAATTTTTGATCGGTTTGGTCTGCGTTATCGCGCGGTGGCGGCTGACAGCGGCGCCATTGGCGGCGATTTGAGCGAAGAGTTTCAAGTGATTGCCGCTACTGGCGAAGACGCCATCGTGTACTGCCCCAGCAGTGATTACGCCGCCAACATGGAAAAAGCCGAGGCGCTGGCACCCGCCACGGTGCGTGCAGCGGCCAGCCAGTCTATGACCCGCGTGGCCACGCCCGGCAAAAGCACGTGCGAAGAAGTGGCCGAGTTGCTGCATTTGCCTTTGTCTCAAACCGTCAAATCCTTGGTGTTAGCGACCGATGTGCTCAACGAGCAAGGCGAAGTGGTCAAGTCGCAAGTCTGGCTCTTGCTGTTGCGCGGCGACCATGAGATGAACGAAGTCAAAGTAGGCAAATTGCCGGGTTTTGAAGGGGGTTTCCGCTTTGCGACCACGGCTGAAATTGAAGACCATTTGGGTTGCAAACCCGGTTACTTGGGGCCGGTGGGTGTGAAGCAAGCGCTCAAAGTGGTGGCCGATCGTGATGTGGCAGTGATGCACGATTGGGTGTGCGGCGCCAACGCGGTGGACTTTCACCTCACGGGCGTCAACTTTGGCCGCGATGTGCCCGAGCCCGATGTGGTGGCCGACATTCGCAACGTAGTGGCGGGTGATTTGTCACCCGATGGCCAAGGCGTGTTGGCCATTGAACGCGGCATTGAAGTGGGACATGTGTTTTATTTGGGCACCAAATACTCCAAAGCCATGAATGCCACCTTCCTCGATGAAAACGGCAAACCGCAATTCATGGAAATGGGTTGCTATGGCATTGGGGTGACGCGCTTGCCTGCCGCCGCCATTGAGCAAAATCATGACGAGCGCGGCATCATTTGGCCCGATGCGATTGCACCGTTCACGGTGGTGATTTGCCCTATTGGCATGGATCGCAGCGCTGAAGTCAAAGCAGCGGCAGAACAACTCTATGCGCAACTGATGCAAGTCGGTGTGGACGTGATCTTGGATGACCGAGGCGAGCGCCCCGGCGCAATGTTTGCCGACTGGGAGTTGATTGGCGTGCCGCACCGCGTGACTTTTGGAGACCGTGGTTTGAAAGAAGGCCACGTGGAATACCAACATCGCCGAGATACCGAACCTCACAAAGTGGCGGCGAGCGAAGTGTTCGGTTTTGTGAAATCCAAACTCGGCCTCTAAAACGCGGCAAGCCAATGGCTGTGTGCAAGTCTTTGGCAACACAGGCCTTGGTGCTGTGGATGGCGGTGTGGTCGTTCAACGCAGAAGCAGGCGCGCAACGTGAAGAGGTGTTGGTCGACTCGGTTCGCACCGCATTGAGCGCCGCCATTTCGCAAAACGCACCGCCTCAACCAGTGCATGGCAACACACAGGTGCAGCAAAAGTTTGAGGCGTGGTTGAAACAGTCCGATGCGCGTTTGCAGCAGTTGCTGCGCAAGCGCGGGGCTTCACCCAATCTGGATCAGCCATTGCATGAATTGGATGGCGCCCAATTGCGGCGTGAATTCTTACAAACGGTTTGGTACGAAAGCCAAAGAGCCGGTTTGGAGCCTGACTTGGTGATGGGGCTGATTCAAGTGGAGAGCGGATTTCGTAAATTCGCCATCAGCAGCGCAGGTGCGCGAGGCTTCATGCAAGTCATGCCGTTTTGGACGCAGCAATTGGGCGACGGCGATGCCGCGGTGCTGTTTCAAATGCAAGCCAATTTGCGATTTGGCTGCGTGATTTTGCGGCACTACTTGGATTTGGAAAAAGGCAACTTGTCCCTGGCTTTGGGGCGATACAACGGCAGCCGCGCTCAGATGGCGTATCCGAACTCGGTGCTGTCCGCGCAACAGCGTTGGCGCTTGCCTTAGCCGGTGATGACTTTTTGCAATTCGCCGGACTCGTACATCTCCATCATGATGTCAGAGCCGCCAATGAACTCACCTTTGAGGTAGAGCTGAGGAATGGTGGGCCATTGGCTGTATTCCTTGATGCCTTGGCGAATTTCTTGGTCGTCCAGAACGTTGACTGTTTTGATGGCTTTGGGGTCCACGCCGCAAGCCTTCAAAATTTGAATCGCACGGCCAGAAAAACCGCACATCGGAAAGCTCGCGCTGCCTTTCATGAACAGCAACACTTCGTTGCCTTTGACCAGTTCGTCAATGCGTTGTTGCACATCGCTCATAGTTGTTTCTCCAATCGAAAGCGTGATTATTTCATTCTTGGCGAATGACCGCCGCTGCAGCGCAGGATGCCCGCAAGGTCAGGACGGCTTTGTACGCCAACGAATCCGTGGTTGCCCAGCAGGTCTTGGACGGCTTGGGCTTGGTCAAAACCGTGCTCCAGCAACAAATGCCCGCCGGGAACCAGGTGAGGCAAGGCTTGTGCCACGATGCGGCGAATGTCATCCAAACCATCCTCCCCCGAAGCCAGGGCCGACAAAGGCTCGTGCTTGAGGGCCGCCAAATGCGGGTCGTTTTGCGCGACATACGGCGGGTTGGAGACGATCAAATCAAAAGGCGGCAAATCTATCTGGGCCGTTGAACCCCAAGGCTGCCAATTCGAAAACCAAGAGCCTTGATAAAAACCAACGGGAAGACCCAAGCGCTGGGCGTTGGCGGCGGCCAGAGTCAAGGCCTCGGTGCTGGCATCCACGGCCACGACTTGGGCGTCGGGACGCGTTTGCTGGATGGCCAGTGCAATGGCGCCACTGCCGGTGCCCAAGTCGAGCACACGGGGCGAAGGCGTGTCGGCCAAGCAAGCCAGTGCCCATTCGACCAAAATTTCGGTGTCGGCGCGCGGGTCGAGCACGCGGGCGTCAACCTGTAAATCGAGGCCAAAAAATTCTTTGTGTCCGGTGATGTAGGCCACAGGCTCGTGCTGCAAGCGACGTTGAACGGCCAACACAAAGGCGCTGTGTTGTTCGGGGGTGAGTGGGTCGTCTGCGTGGGTGAGCAGCCAAGCGCGGGCATGGGGCGACTGCCCCAAGATGTGAAGCAACAGCATCTGCGCCTCCAAGCGCGAAGCGCCTTGCTGCAAGGCCCAAGACAAGGCTTGTTGGACGGGCATCATGTGTTGCCTACTTCGAGCGCTTGCAGTTGTTCGGCTTCGTGGGCGTGGCGCATGGCTTGAATCACATCGCCCAAGTCGCCCTCCATGACCAAGCCGAGTTTGTACAAGGTGAGGTTGATGCGGTGATCGGTCAGTCGACCTTGGGGAAAGTTGTAAGTGCGAATGCGATCGCTGCGGTCACCGCTGCCAATCAGGCCTTTGCGCGTGGCGGCGTCTTTGGCCGCGCGTTCGCTGCGTTCTTTTTCTTGAATGCGAGCGGTCAACACGCGCAGAGCCTGGGCTTTGTTGCTGTGTTGGCTGCGGCCATCTTGGCATTCGGCCACGATGCCGGTGGGCAAGTGGGTGACGCGCACCGCAGAGTCGGTTTTGTTGATGTGCTGCCCACCCGCACCGCTGGCGCGGAAGGTGTCAATGCGCAAATCCGCTGGATTGAGCTTGATGGCCTCGGTTTCATCGGGTTCGGGCAAAACCGCCACGGTGCAAGCGCTGGTATGGATGCGACCTTGGGTTTCGGTGGCTGGTACACGTTGCACGCGGTGACCGCCCGATTCGAATTTGAGCAATCCGTAGACGTTGTCTGAGGTGCTGCCTTTGTCCAGACGCAACACGACCTCTTTGTAGCCACCCAATTCGCTGGTGGATTCGCTCATGATTTCGGTGCGCCAACCTTGGCGTTCTGCAAAACGGCTGTACATGCGCAACAAATCGGCGGCGAACAAGGCCGATTCGTCACCGCCCGTGCCGGCGCGGATTTCTAGGAACGCCGCACGCGCATCGTCGGGGTCTTTGGGCAACAGCATGCGTTGCAATTCGGCTTCGAGTTCAAGCAGCTCGGCTTGGGCGTTGGCGATTTCTTCTTGCGCCATGGCTTGCAGATCTGCGTCATCCAGCATCGCTTGTGCTGTTTGAATGTCGGCTTCGCGCTGCAAGTAGCGCGCGTAGCGGCTTGCCACAGCGCCTACTTCGGTGTGTTCGCGCGACAGCGCCATGAACTGCGCCATGTCTTTCATGATGTCTTCGCGCGAGAGCAAAAAATCCAGCTCGGCCAAACGTTGGGTGTAGCGCTCTAGCTGAGCGCGCAAAAAAGCTTTCATGGCGTGAGACCCTAACGGTTGCCGCGCAAAAAGAAATGCTCAATCGCGTGGCGGGCACGCTCGCGGTGATCGGCGTCGCCGGAGTGCAATTCAGCCATGGCGCCGTGCAGCATTTTTTGCGTCAAGCCTTTGGACAGCGCCTCCAAGACTTGTTCGATGTCTTCGCCTTTGGTCAGCAGCTTGCGCGCGCGTGCCAACTCGGCCTGACGCCAAGCTTCGGTTTGGGTGTTGAGTTGTTGGATCAAAGGCACATCGCTGCGTTGCGCCAGCCAGTGCTCAAAACTTTGCACGCCCGCATCGATGATGGCCTCTGCTTGCGCCACTGCGGCTTGGCGGTTGGCTTGGGCGGTTTGCACCACGTCAGACAAATCGTCCACGGTGTAGAGGTAGACGTCTTGCAGCGATTTGACTTCTGGCTCGATGTCTCGCGGCACGGCCAAATCGACCATGAACATGGGGCGGTGCTTGCGTTGTTTCAAGGCGCGTTCAACTGCACCTAGGCCAATCAAGGGCAAGCTGCTGGCGGTGCAGCTGATCACCACGTCAAATTCGTGCAGATGCGAGGGCAAATCGGCCAAGCGCATCACATCGGCATTGAATTGCGTGGCGAGTTTTTCTCCGCGCTCCAAAGTGCGGTTGGCGATGGTGATGGATTTGGGCGACTTGGCCGCAAAGTGCGTGGCGCACAACTCGATCATCTCGCCGGCGCCAACAAACAACACCTTGGTGTGTGCCAAGTCTTCAAATAATTGCGCGGCCAAACGCACCGAAGCC
>CAIYFE010000266.1 GCA_903925445.1 uncultured Burkholderiales bacterium
ATGACACATGGACATACTTTACAACTCAGACAGCTTTTCGGTCATGCATCTTCAGATGCAAGACCAAGCCTTGGCTCCTGTGCGCGACGATGTTCCTGGTTTGTCGCGGCACGGATTTGAAATCGTTGACAAACGCACCGGCAAAGAAATCTACCTCGAAGGCTCTTGGGCCGAGCAATTCCAAGCGCATTTGCGGGCTTGGCAAGAAAACGCCCCCACCCAAGAAGAGGTCGAAGAAACCTTGGCCGGTTACGCCGAGTTGGCTCAAAACCCTGTCATCGTGCACTGACGGGCAAAAAAGCCGCCGCCTCTGCGCGACAGTGGGCGGGTCGGCGCTTGATCCACAAAACCTACAATGTGGACATGACTGCATACATTTTGAATCTGTCCTGCCCAGACCGCACCGGCATCGTGCACGCGGTGTCTGGCTTTTTGCTCGAGCGCAACGGCAACATCGAAGAAGCGGCGCAATACAACGACCACGACACTGGCTTGTTCTTCATGCGCGTTCAATTTGCATGCGACAGCATGCGCCAAGAAGATTTGCGCGCGCAACTGCAAGGCTTGGCCGATCAATTTGGCATGCGTTGGAGCTTGCACGACACCACCCAGCCCATGCGCACCGTGATTTTTGTCAGCAAAGAAGGGCATTGTCTGAACGACTTGCTGTTTCGTTGGAAAAGCGGCCTGCTGCCCTTGGACATTCGTGCCATCGTCAGCAACCACCGCGAGTTCTACCAACTGGCAGCCAGCTACAACGTGCCGTTTCATCACATTCCCGTCACGGCGGCCACCAAAGCACAAGGCGAGGCCAAGCAGTACGAAATCATCCAGGCCGAGGGGGCGGAGTTGGTGGTGCTGGCGCGCTACATGCAAATTTTGAGCGACGATTTGTGCAAAAAACTCGCAGGTCGCGCCATCAACATTCACCACAGCTTTTTACCCAGCTTCAAAGGCGCCAAGCCTTACTACCAAGCGCATGACCGTGGCGTCAAGCTGATTGGCGCCACCGCCCACTACGTCACCGCTGACTTGGACGAAGGCCCCATCATCGAACAAGACGTGGCGCGGGTAGACCACAGCAAAACCGTCGAAGACCTCACCGCCATGGGACGCGACACCGAGAGCCAAGTGTTGGCTCGCGCCGTGAAATGGCACAGCGAACACCGCGTGCTGCTCAACGGCCACAAAACCGTGATCTTCAAATAAACCGCGCATGAGCAGCCGCATCCCGCCGATTCAGTGTTTGCTGACTTTTGAGGCGTTGGCGCGGTTGCGTTCGGTCACCCAAGCGGCTGAAGAGTTGTGCGTCACGCCCAGCGCGGTCAGCCACCGTGTCAAACAATTGGAGCAGTTGCTGGGCGCCAAGTTGTTTGGGCGCGCTGATTTTTCGCTCACCACAGAAGGCAGCGAGTACTTGGCGCACGTGCGCGAAGGCTTGTCCATCTTGGAGCGCTTTCCCGGCAAAGACGGCGTCAACACGCCTGGCAAACGCAAGCTGCGTTTGGCCGTCACGCCTACTTTTGCCCGCTCCATCTTGATGCCGCGATTGCGTCAATTTGCCGAGGCTTATCCCGAGATCGACATCACCTTGCAAGTGAGCATTCCACTGTTGGACGTGGTGGCCGAAGACGCCGATCTGACCATCCGCTTTGGCACTGGCCGCTACGCCGATGTCGAACACGTGTGCATCATGAAAGACGATGTGACGCCGCTGGCCTCACCCGCCTACATCCGCGAACACGGCCCTTTTGACACGCCCCAGGATTTGGAAGATGCCACCTTGCTTCGCAGCCCGCTGGAGCCTTGGCGGACGTGGTTTGCGGCGCACGATCTCGATTGGCCCGAGCCCGTGGACGGCTCCAGCTTCAACGACATTGGCTTGATGTGCGATGCCGCAGCGCAAGGCTTGGGCGTGGGCTTGGTGCGACTCAAATTGGGGGCGCCGTGGTTGGAAAACGGCACCCTCGTGCGCATCTTTCCTCGCCAAGTGCCCAGCCCGCATGGCCATTATTTGTGCTGGCGCACAGGCGCCATGGATCGCTGGGAATGCGCCGCGTTTGCCGAGTGGTTGCAAAAGGCGGTGCCGTAATTCCCTTCAAGCAGGCGTGAAAGTTTCTTCACACGCCCCGGCTAGGTTTTGACGTAAAGTCTGGCGAATGAACGCACCTCAGCCCATTCAAGTTTTCAATCGAGCCGAACGTCAGGCACAGGTTGTGAGCGCCTTGCTTCAAGCGCTGCCCGCCCATGCTGTGCTCTACACCACCGAAGACACCGTGCCCTACGAATGCGATGGCCTCACGGCCTACCGCGCTCGCCCCTTGTGCGTGGCCTTGCCCGAAAGCTATGAGCAAGTGCAAGCTGTTTTGAAAATCTGCCACACCATCGACATGCCGGTCGTGGCTCGTGGCGCGGGCACGGGGCTGTCAGGCGGTGCCATGCCGCACACCGAGGGCGTCACGCTGTCGCTGGCCAAGTTCAACCAAATCTTGAGCGTTGACCCACACAGCCGCACCGCGGTCGTGCAATGCGGCGTGCGCAACTTGGCCATCAGCGAAGCGGCGGCACCTTTTGGGTTGTATTACGCGCCCGATCCATCCAGCCAAATTGCTTGCACCATTGGCGGCAACGTGGCCGAAAACTCAGGCGGAGTGCATTGCCTCAAATATGGCCTGACGGTTCACAACGTGCTGCAAGTCAAAGGCTTCACCATCGAAGGCGATCCCGTCACCTTTGGCAGCACCGCGTTGGACACACCGGGTCTGGATTTGTTGCCCTTGGTCGTGGGCAGCGAGGGCATGTTGGCGGTGACCACCGAAGTCACCGTCAAACTCATCCCCAAACCGCAACTGGCGCGCTGCATCATGGCCAGTTTTGACGACATTCGCAAAGCAGGCGACGCCGTGGCCGAAGTCATTGCAGCCGGCATCATTCCAGCGGGCCTTGAGATGATGGACAAGCCCATGACCGTGGCGGTAGAAGACTTTGTCCATGCAGGCTACGACTTGAACGCCGCTGCGATTTTGTTGTGCGAAAGCGATGGCACGCCCGAAGAAGTGGAAGAAGAAATTGGCCGCATGAGCGAGGTGCTGCGCCGCTGCGGCGCCACCGCCATCACCGTCAGCCGCGATGAAGCGCAACGCCTGCGCTTTTGGAGCGGACGCAAAAATGCATTTCCCGCCTCAGGGCGCATCAGCCCCGATTACATGTGCATGGACTCGACCATCCCACGCAAACGCTTGGCCGACATTTTGCAAGCCATTGCCCAGATGGAAGAAAAATACCAACTGCGCTGCCTGAACGTCTTTCACGCGGGCGATGGCAACTTGCATCCACTCATCTTGTTCGATGCCAATGATGCCGATCAAATGCACCGCTGCGAACAATTTGGGGCTGAAATCTTGGAAACCAGTGTGGCCATGGGCGGCACCGTCACGGGCGAACACGGCGTGGGCATTGAAAAAGTCAACAGCATGTGCGTTCAGTTCAGTGCCCAAGAAAACGCGCAAATGTTCACCATCAAAAAAGCCTTCGATGACAAAGGCCTGCTCAACCCGGGTAAGGTCATTCCGACCTTACACCGCTGCGCCGAGTACGGAAAAATGCTGGTGCGCGCCGGACAAATCAAGCATCCTGACTTGCCACGCTTTTAGAAGCTGCTTGCTGCGCAGCCAAGCTTTGCGCGTTCATGAGCACACGCGCCACCGCGGTGGTGCGTTGCCATTCGATTTGACGCAAGAACGCTTGACGAGAAAAGTCTTCGTCCAACTCTTCTAAGAAGGCGTTGAGCCAGGCATAGTCTTCCCAGCCGTCTTGCGTCAACAGCGAGGCGCCATTGAATTGCGCTTGCACTTTGAGCTTGACTTGAAAATATTGCACATCTTTGGCGATGGCTTCACCCAAATACAGGCGGGCAAAGTTTTGCGGCAGCTTGACGGTGTAATTGGTGGCGGCCACATCCAGCGTCAAGCGAAATGCTGGCGTTTCAATTTCAATGCAATTGGGCTTGAGCCGACGAATTTTTCCTCCCGCTGGCACCGTCACATCAAACTGCGTGAACCGCTTGACGGTTTCGCTCAAGTTGACTTCTCCACGGTCTTGCCAAGACCGCGTGAAGAGATCCAACACGCGGTTTTGCAACAAATCTTTCGGTAATTTGTCGCGCTCTAAATGGGCAAAGCCACCATTTAAAAAATCTTCTGGGTTGAAGTACACGCTCAAGTGTTGCGCCAGTTTTCGCAACAGAAAAAACTCCGCCAACTCAGACACCACTTGACCCGATTCGGTGTCGCGCTTTTGAAATGTGCCCGCCTGCGCATCGTGTTTGAACGTGGCCGATAGCGGATCCTTGGCCCAGACGCTTTTGATGGAGGTGTTTTCAACCGACAAGCCACGCATGATGCGATCCAATTGCTCAGAAAATCGGTAGTTAGGCACTTCGATCAGTTCATTGCGCCCACGGTGATAGCAAACAAAACCCTCGTGACGACTCACCACTTTGGCCACCGCTGTGAGCTGACGCGTCACCATGGCCCAACTCAGCATGATCAGCGCAAACCCAATGCTGGCAGGCATGAAGGTGTAAATTTCAAGCGCTTGCTCGAGCGACGAAGACAGCAAATGAATGCCAAACCCCAACAAGCTGGCAGCGACCACAAATCCCGTGACCGCCCCTTTGTGCTTGAGCACCGAGGCTAAAAAAATGGTTTTTTTCATGGCTATCCCGTCTTAAATGGTGTCGATTCGTGAGTTCATTCAATCGACACGAGCGGGATTAATTTTAACCTTTATCGTATAAATAACCGTTAAACAATATCAAATACTTAAATTCGAGCGCCAAACAAGGCCGTGCCAATTCTCAGCAAGGTGCTGCCTGCTTGGATGGCGGCTTCCAAATCGGCGGTCATGCCCATGGACAAGGTGTCCCATTGCGCAAAGTTGTGCTGCGCTTGCACCTCGTCAAACAAGGTACGCGTGCGTTGGTGCACCGCCAATTGGTCTTCAAAATGTTGTTGCGGCTCAGGAATCGTCATCAACCCTCGCAAGCGAAGGCGAGGCAACTGGCTCACCTCGTGCGCCAGC
>CAIYFE010000267.1 GCA_903925445.1 uncultured Burkholderiales bacterium
CGGATCAAGATGGTTTGACGTGCCAATTCCAGCTGCACTTTGTAATCGTCAGATGCATCCAAACCGCGTTTTTGCGCTTCTTGCATGAAGATTTCGCGTGCAATCACTTCTTCTTTGATTTGGGCTTCGACTTCTGGCGTGATTTGACGACCTGAACGTGCAACTTGTTGAGCCAACGCTTCAACACGCGCTTTAGGAACGGCTTTGCCATTGACGATGGCCACGTTTTGCGCTGAAGCGCCAATGCTCAAGGTAGCCAAAACGGCCGCTGAGGCCAAAACCAATTGCTTTTTCATGAATGTGCTCTCGTTGTGTTGTCTATCACTTCTATGGCCAGGGCGTGCAAGCCATTTTCCAAATATTCTCCCAGTGCATCATACACAAGGCGATGTTTCAAAACGCGAGTTTTGCCAATGAATTGAGGGCTATCAATTCGAACGCGAAAATGAGTGCCTTGGCCGCTTTCATTGGCGCCCGCATGTCCTGCATGGGCTGCACTTTCATCGATCACCTCTAAAAAATGAGGCACTAATCGCTCTTGCAACCGCAGATGCAGCAGTTCGGCGGTGATGTTCATGGCGTTTGCTCGGGTTCTTCTTGCACGAAGCGGCTGATGTAGGCGCCTTGAATCAGCACGAAAACCACCATCAAGCCCATCCCGCCAAAGAGTTTGAAGCTCACCCAAGTGTCGGTGTCAAAGTTGTTGGCCACCCAAAGGTTGAGCCCACCCATGAAAGCAAAAAACAAGGCCCAGCTGTGAAGCAGTGTGCGCCAGGCAGGGTCGGGCAAGCTCAATTGATCGCCCATGATTTGACGCAAAAAATTGCGTTTAAAGAACAACTCGCCCACCCAAAGCGCGCCACCCATGAGCCAATACAAGATGGAGGGCTTCCATTTGATGAAGGTTTCGTCTTGGGTGATGAGCGTGGCGCCCCCAAAAACGACGATCACGCCCAAGCTGACCCATTGCATGGGTTCGATGTGTCCATTTCGCCGCCAGGCCCAAAACAACAAAACGATGGTCGCCACAATGGCCACCGCAGTTGCAACAAAGATGCCCCAAATTTTGAAGGCCGCAAAAAACAAGGCGATAGGGAAAAAATCAATGAATAGTTTCATGCCGCAATTTTGACCTTATTTTTTGGGCTCAAAGTCCAGCGAGGCGGAATTCATGCAGTAGCGCAGACCAGTGGGTGCTGGGCCGTCTTCAAACACATGGCCCAAATGTGCGCCGCATTGGCTGCAAATGGTTTCGGTGCGCACCATACCGTGGCTGATGTCGCGCAATTCGGTGATGGCGTCGGGCACGGCGGCTTGGCTGAAACTTGGCCAGCCACATCCGGCGTCGAACTTGGTGGCGGCTTCAAACAACTTGGCGTTGCAGCAAATGCAGTGGTAACTGCCATCTTGCCAGTGGTTTTCGTACTTTCCTGTGAAGGGGCGTTCGGTGGCGGCTTTGCGGGTGACCTCAAACGCAACGGGTTCGGCGTTTTTGGTTGCAAGCAGTTCACGCCATTGGGCTTCGGTTTTTTCGATTTTCATGAGGAACAACTGATGTCAAGGGAAGAGGCCCATTCTGGCGCGAAACCTGCCCAGCTTTCAAACTGGGCATGTTCGTCGAATGGGGTGTGCAAGACGTTGAGCAAATCTTGGATCATGGCAAAGTCGCCGCTTTTTGCGCGACGGATGGCCAACTCGCCCAAATGGTTGCGCAAAACAAATTTGGGATTGACTTGCAACATGCCAGCGCCAATGGCTTGGTGGGGTCTGTGTTCGATGTCAAGCCGTGCCAGGTAGCGCGTCTGCCAAGCATCCCAAGTCTCTCGCTGAATGAACAAATCTCGCACAGGCTCAAAAGCCAAGCGGCAATGCGCTGATTCAGCCACGCTGTGGCTCAGGCGGCGCCAAAAAATCGTGTAATCCACCCGCGATGCTTGCAAGAGCTGCATCAAATCTTGCATCAGCGCACGGTCGCTTTCTTGGGGTTGCGTCAAACCGAGCTTGGCTCCCATGCGCTCATCCAAGGCTTGTGGGTAGGCGATTTGAAAATGTTGCAAGGCGTGCAGCGCCAAGTCTTGGGAGCGAATCAAGGGCATGAGCGCTTGCGCCAAGGCATACAAATTCCAGTTCGCGATTTGGGGTTGACGTGCGTAGGCGTAGCGACCTTGCGAGTCGGAGTGGTTGCAAATGTGATTGGCATCAAAAGCGTCCATGAACTGAAACGGGCCGTAGTCCAGGGTCAGTCCCAAAATGCTCATGTTGTCGGTGTTCATGACGCCGTGGCAAAACCCAACAGACTGCCAATGCGCCATCAACTGCGCGGTTTGCGCTACAACCGCTTGAAGCAATGCGGCGTAGCGGTTGGACTCGCTCAGTGCTTGATCGAAATGTTGTTGGATCACATGGTCGGCCAAATCTTGGAGGGCGTCTAACTCGCCATGGGCCGCAAAGTGTTCAAAGTGACCAAAGCGAATGAAGCTGGGAGCCACGCGCGTGACCACGGCGGCGGTTTCTACCTCTTCGCGGTAAACCGGGGTGGGCGAGCCGCTGATGCACAACGCCCGAGTGGTGGGAATGTTCAAACCCTGCATGGCTTCGCTGGCCAAAAATTCGCGAATGCTGGATCGCAATACCGCGCGTCCATCGCCACGGCGAGAGTAGGGCGTGGGGCCTGCGCCTTTGAGCTGAATGTCTTGCGTGCCATGCGGTGTCGAAATCTCACCCAAACTGATGGCGCGGCCGTCTCCCAGCTGACCCGCCCAAACTCCAAATTGATGCCCGCTGTACACGCTGGCTTGCGGTTGACTGCCGCTGAGCACCAAGTTGCCGGTCAAGGCGTGCAGCACGCGTTCAGATGTCCAAATGTCTGGCGGCAAACCCAGAGCAGCGCGCAAAACATCGTTGTGCGCGACCCAATGCGGTTGAGCCAAGGGCGTGGGCGAGCAAGGCCTTTGAAACCTTGCATCGCAGCGCAGTTGCGAGGCTTGCCAAGGCCAATCGGTGCAAGAGGGTTCCAAGACGTGATTCATGCTGCGAATTGTCTGGGGAAATCCATAGGCTTGTTTTTTGGCTGGGTTCTCAAAAACGCCCACAAGTCTTGGCACAATGAGGAGATTAAAAAAGCACGACCGTGCGATTACACAACCTTGGAGCGTTTCATGTTTGGCCTGATGCAAAACCAACCCTTGTTGATTTCTTCGCTGATCGACTTTGCCCAGCGACACCACGGCGATGGGGAAATCGTCTCTCGCCGGGTGGAAGGCGACATTCACCGCACCACGTGGGCGGGCATTGCGCAACGCGCCAAACGCATCGCCAACGGTCTAGACGCCTGGAAGCTGCAAGCCAGCGATCGCGTGGCCACTTTGGCCTGGAATGGCTATCGCCACCTAGAGCTTTACTTTGGCGTGAGCGGCAGCGAACGCGTGCTGCACACCATCAACCCGCGCTTGCATCCTGATCAGGTGACTTGGATCATCAACCACGCCGAAGACCAAGTGTTGTGCTTTGACATGACCTTTTTGCCCATCATCCAAGCGGTTCATGCCAAATGCCCAACGGTCAAGCATTGGGTGGCTTTGTGCGATGCGGACAAACTGCCTGGCGACAGCGGCATCCCCAATTTGCTCAGCTACGAAGCATGGATCAACCAACATACCGACCAATACGTTTGGCCCAAGATGGACGAAAACACGGCCTCCAGCATGTGTTACACCAGCGGCACAACGGGCAATCCTAAGGCTGCGCTTTACAGCCATCGCTCGACGCTGCTGCATGCTTACGCAGCCTCGTTGCCCGATGTGATGTGCATTTCAGCCAGAGACGCGATCTTGCCGGTGGTGCCGATGTTCCACGTCAACGCGTGGGGCATTCCTTACAGCGCTGCCATGACGGGCGCCAAACTGGTCTTCCCCGGTGGTGCAATGGATGGCAAGTCAATTTATGACTTGATCGAAGCCGAAGGCGTGACCTTTGCGGCCGGCGTGCCCACCGTGTGGCAAATGCTGCTGACCCACATGAAGCCCAACGGGTTGAAGTTCTCCAAACTCAATCGCACCGTCATTGGGGGCTCGGCTTGTCCTCCCGCCATGATCACCGCGTTCAAGGACGACTACGGCGTCGAAGTCTTGCATGCCTGGGGCATGACCGAGCTCAGTCCCTTGGGCACCTTGTGTACGCTCAAAAACAAACACTTGAAGCTCTCAGAAGAAGAGCAGATGAAAATTCGCCTCAAACAAGGGCGCGCCATTTTTGGCATCGACATGAAAATTGTTGACGATGCCGGCAAAGAACAACCCCACGACGGCAAGGCCTATGGCGATTTGCTGGTCAAAGGACCTTGGGTGGTTGCGGAGTACTTCAAGTCTGAGGGCGGCCATCCGCTGGTCAACGATGCCAATGGCGACGGTTGGTTTCCAACCGGTGATGTGGCCACCATCGATCCCGATGGCTACATGCAAATCACCGATCGCAGCAAGGATGTGATCAAGTCGGGCGGTGAGTGGATCAGCTCCATCGACATTGAAAACATCGCCATGTCGCACCCCGGTGTGCTGATGGCGGCTTGCATTGGCATCAAGCACCCCAAATGGGACGAACGTCCGATCGTTGCGGTGGTGAAAAAACCCGACGCGCAAGTTACACGCGAAGAGCTTTTGAAATATTACGAAGGCAAGACAGCCAAATGGCAAATTCCTGACGATGTGGTGTTTGTGGACAGCATCCCGCTGGGGGCAACGGGCAAGATGCTCAAAACCAAATTGCGTGAGCAACTCAAAGACTATGTCTTGCCTACCGCTTGATGGCTAAGTCGCGTTTGCGATAGCGCTAGGGCAATCCCTGAATTGCGTTCTAGACAAAGCTTGTAAGCTCGTGTTGGATATACAAAAACCAATGAAGGAGACTCGAATGATTTTTTCTCGCAATGTACTCGCCGCTGCTGTATTGACTTTGTCTGGAGCCGCTGCGTTTGCACAAGCTGGCGAAACCGTCAAGATCGCTTGGATCGACCCGCTGTCAGGCTTGATGGCACCGGTGGGTTCTAACGAACTCAAGACCTTTCAATTTTTCGCCGAAAAATTCAGTGGCAACAACAACCCTGCCAAAGTCAAATTCGAGGTGATTGGCTTAGACAACAAACTCAGCCCTGCTGAAAGTCTGAACCAACTGCAATCTGCCATTGACCAAGGCATTCGCTACATCACGCAAGGGAACGGCTCATCCGTGGCAGGCGCGCTGATCGATGCGGTCAACAAACACAACGAGCGCAATCCAGGCAAAGAAGTCATTTTCCTGAATCACGCTGCGGTGGATCCCGATTTCACCAACAGCAAATGCAGCTACTGGCATTTCCGTTTCGATGCCGACACGTCCATGAAAATGGAAGCCATGACGACCTTCATGGCCGATCAAAAAGACATCAAAAAAGTCTTCTTGATGA
>CAIYFE010000268.1 GCA_903925445.1 uncultured Burkholderiales bacterium
ACTTGGATTGGCTACGACACCCCTCGCAAACTGGGCGATCGCGAAACAGGCGGTGGCTTGAGCTTGCCTGTGTGGATCAGCTACATGCAACAAGCCCTGCAAGGCGTTCCCGTCCAAGAGCCTGCGCAACCCGAGGGTGTGACACATGACAGCGGAGACTGGTCGTTCACCGAATACAGCAAAGGTGGCGGCGTGAGCAGTTTGGGACTGGATGCGAAATCAGCGTCTCCAGAGCAACTGCCCGCGGGCGACGAGAAAAAACGAATTCTTGATTTGTTCAAGAACTGAAATGAAGCGCCTGCCCCGATTGGGCGCAGGCATCTTGGGTCAAGCGCTCAAAAAACTCGCCTCGCCCTTTGGTGTCCATCCACTGTTGACCATCAAAGCGAAAGTGATAACCGCCTGAGCGCGCGGCCAGCCAGACTTCATGCAGCGGTTTTTGCAGGTTGATGATGATCTGGCTGCGGTTGGCAAACACCAAAGTGATCATGCCCCCGACACGCTGGTTGTCGATGTCAGCATCGCTGTCGTCGTTGATGCGGTCACAGGCCAATTCCACCGCCCGCAGCAGTTGTTCGGCGTGATCCATGAATTCGAGATCGGTCATTACAATTTGAGTATGGGTATCAAGCAAACGATTCTAGTCAGGGGCAGTTCCCTTGTTGTGTGTGTGGCTGCCATCAGCGCCGCGCTGATGGCGAGTGGCTGCGGTCAAAAAGGCGGTTTGGTGCTGCCCAACGACCCCGATTTCAAGCAGCGCGCCACACTGCCAGACATTGTGAAACGCCAATTCCCCGATTTACCCTTGGGCAACAAACCTGCACAAAATGCAGCTTCTTCGCCCGAAAGTGCTGCTTCTGGCAGTCGTTGAATTTCTAACCGTCCAGAGTTTTTGATGTCTCACACCGCAATTGCCGGCGCACCCTTTGTCGCCTATCGCCAAAATGATTTGTATTTGGAAGACGTCAAGTTATCCGATTTGGCGCGCACGCATGGCACGCCTTTGTTTGTTTACTCCAAAGCGGCGATGTTGTCGGCCCTGGCGGCTTACCAACGTGGCTTTGCGGGTCGCAAGGCTCAAATTTGCTACGCCATGAAAGCCAACTCATCGTTGGCGATTTTGCAAGTCTTTGCGCAAGCAGGTTGCGGCTTTGACATCGTCTCTGGTGGCGAACTCAGCCGCGCCTTAGCCGCAGGCGCAGACGCGAAAAAAATCATCTTCTCAGGCGTCGGCAAAACACGTGCCGAAATGAAGCAAGCCCTGCAAGCAGGCATTGGCTGCTTCAATGTGGAAAGCGAAGCCGAATTGGACGTACTGCACGAAGTCGCCACCCGCTTGGGCGTTCAAGCGCCTGTGAGCTTGCGCGTCAATCCCAACGTCGATCCCAAAACGCATCCCTACATTTCCACTGGGCTCAAAGGCAACAAATTTGGCGTGGCACACGAACGCGCACTGGTGGTCTACCAACACGCGGCCCGCTTGAGTGGACTCAAAGTGGTGGGCATCGATTGCCACATTGGCTCTCAAATCACGGAAACCACGCCTTACTTGGATGCGATGGATCGCATTTTGGATTTGGTGACCGAGATTGAAAAAACCGGCATTCACATCCATCACATCGATTTTGGCGGAGGCTTGGGCATCAACTACAACGGCGACACGCCGCCGCCGGCCGATGCACTGTGGGCGCAGCTGCTCGCCAAGTTGGATGCGCGCGGTTACGGTCAGCGCCAGTTGATGATTGAGCCCGGTCGCTCCTTGGTTGGCAATGCAGGCGTTTGTTTGACCGAAGTGATTTACACCAAACCCGGCGAGCAAAAAAACTTTTGCATCGTTGATGCCGCCATGAACGATTTGCCACGCCCAGCGATGTACGAGGCGTTTCATCAAATCGTTGCGGTGCAACCGCGTGCTGGCAGCGCATTGACCTACGACGTGGTGGGCCCCATTTGCGAAAGCGGTGACTGGCTTGGCCGCGACCGCCTGTTGAATGTTCAAAGCGGTGATATGTTGGCCGTGCTCTCGGCAGGTGCCTACTGCATGAGCATGTCCAGCAACTACAACACACGGGGTCGCCCTGCCGAGGTCTTGGTCGATGGCGCTCAGGTGCATTTGATTCGCCAACGCGAATCAGCCTTCGACACCTTTGCGCTTGAAAGCTTGGTCTAAGGGTTGATTTTTTTCCAAGCCCGCCAAGCCAACAAACTCCCCAGAATCGCGCCATACAGCCACACTTCGGCGAAGTTGTGTTTGCCGGCGCGCATCCACCAAAAGTGCAACACGGCCAAAGCGGCAATCCCATAAACCGCTTGGTGGAGCAGCTGCCAACGCTTGGCGCCAATGTATCGAATGGCAGCATTGAAAGATGTCAGCGCCAGCGGTGTCAGCAACACAAACCCAGCGAAACCCAACAAGATGAAGGGGCGTTTGGCGATGTCGTGCGCGATGTCGCCCCACTCAAAACCCATGTCAAACCAGCTGTAGCACAGCAAATGCAAGGCGGCATAAAAGTAAACAAACAAGCCCGCCATGCGCCGAAAACGTGCCAACTCAGGCCATCCCCAAGCTTGACGCATTGGCGTGATGGCCAAGGTCAGGCACAAAGCGCGCAAAGTCCAATCGCCTGTTGCGCGGATCAAAAACTCCGCCGGATTGGCGCCCAAAGTGTTTTGCACAATGCCCCACACCAAACCGGCGAATGGCAGCAGCGAAGCGGCAAACCAGACAGGTTTGGACAAGCCATGGCGCAAGGCAGCGCGAATCTGAGCCTTCATGGATGTCAATAAAACTTTTTCAAATCCATGCCTATGTACAAGCTGCCAACTTGGGCTTCATAGCCGTTGAGCATCAAGGTTTTGCGTTTTTTTGCAAACAAGCCATCTTCCCCAATGCGCCGCTCCGTCGCTTGGCTCCAACGCGGGTGGTCGACATTGGGATTGACGTTGGAATAAAACCCGTACTCTTGCGGCGCCGAGCGGCCCCATGAGTTGACGGGCTGCTTGTCGGTGAAACGAATGCGCACAATGCTTTTGGCGCTCTTGAAGCCGTATTTCCAAGGCACCACCAAACGAACCGGCGCACCGTTTTGATTGGGCAACACTTCGCCATACATGCCAAAACTCAACAAGGTCAGCGGGTGCATGGCCTCGTCCAAGCGCAGTCCCTCCACATAAGGCCAATCCAGCACACGCGAACGCACACCCGGCATGGTTTTCGGATCAGCCAAGGTGGTGAATTCGACAAACTTGGCGCTGCCAAGTGGCTCTGCGCGTTTGATCAAAGCAGCCAGCGAATACCCAACCCAAGGAATCACCATCGACCAGCCCTCGACACAGCGCAAGCGATAGATGCGCTCCTCCATGGGACTGAGCTTGAGCAACTCCTCCAACCCAATGGTGAAGTCTTTTTTGATCAAGCCCTCGACGGAAATTTGCCAAGGATCGGTGCGCAAGGTGCTGGCATATTGAGCGGGTTGCGATTTGTCGGTGCCAAATTCGTAGTAGTTGTTGTACGTGCTGGCGTCTTCGTAAGAGGTCAGTTTGTCCATCACATTGGCGCCTGCCACGCTGCTTGCCCCCGCTTTGAGCACGGCCAACTTGCCAGGCCGCGACACGCTTTGTGCCAAAGCATCCCGCGCAGCCCACGTCCCCATCGCAGTTGCAGCACCCAAAACAGAAACTTGGCGCAACCAATCTCGGCGCTGCTGGTAAACCGATTGAGGCGTGATGTCACTGCTCACGGGATGGATAAAACCTGTGCTGGCGGTGGCGGTGTATTGCTGGTATTTCATGGCGACCTCGTAAAAAGTAATATTTTATTAATAGTTTTGATAACAGCACTCAAGACAAGGACAAAAAAAAGCTGGCCTGCGCCAGCTTTTTTTCCGAATGCCGTTTGAAATTAACGCAAACCGGCAATGTAATCGGACACTGCTTTGATTTCGCGCTCGTTC
>CAIYFE010000269.1 GCA_903925445.1 uncultured Burkholderiales bacterium
GGATCTACCAGTCCGACCTTTGTTCAGCCTGGCTGGCAGGCGGGCGACAAAACCAGTTGGGAGCGCCAATTGAACGCGCGCGCCCAATACGGCCAAAACGACCATACCCGTTCACCTTAAAAGGGGAACCCAGATGTCTCGTTTCATCACAACCTATTTATTAGCTGCGCTGCTTGGCGTGTTTGCGCAAGTTCCAGCCCGAGCACAAGACAAGTCTGCACCGGCGGTGCAAAGCGCCAACATCATGGACTTCAAGCCCGATGCTTCTCAAGCACCTGGCTACGCTGAGCAAACCAATGGCGAACGTGCCAAAGTCCAACCCGGCAACAACGCGCCGATGTGGCGTGATGTCGGCAAGGGGGTTGCAGGCTACAGCAGCTTGCCTGTGCGCCAAGCACCTGAAGCGGGTGTGCTTATCCAACCATTTGTCGAATACCCCGGGTCGCGCTTGACCAATGCCGGCGAAGCGTGGCGTCAAGTGCGTAACAACTGGATCATTCCTTACGGCGGATCGCTTTTGTTCATCGTGGCGCTCGCCATTGCCATCTTCTACTGGCGCAAAGGCGCGATCCGCTTGCATGGCACGCCCACAGGACGTGAGATCGAGCGCTTCACGCCCTTCGAGCGTTCTGCCCACTGGAGCAATGCCATCGCATTTGTTGTTTTAGCGGTTTCTGGTTTGGTGATGGCGTTTGGCAAATTCATATTGCAACCCGTCATTGGCGACACACTCTTTGGCTGGCTGACCTATGCGCTGAAAAACGCACACAACTTTGCCGGCCCCTTGTTTGCCGTGTCTTTAGTCGTTGTGTTTTTCACCTTCGTAAAAGACAACATGCCGGCCAAAGGTGACTTGGTGTGGTTGCTCAAAGGCGGTGGCATTTTGAGTGGCAAAGAAGTTCCTTCGCATCGCTTCAATGCGGGTGAAAAAATCGTTTTTTGGGGTGGCGTATTTTTGCTGGGGGCAGTAGTCGTTGCCTCGGGCTTTGTGCTCGACAAAATCGTTCCCGGTTTGATCTACGAACGCAGCACCATGCAAATGGCCAATATGGTCCATGGTGTTGCCACCGTGTTGATGATGGCCATGTTTATGGGGCATATCTATATCGGTACGATCGGTATGGAAGGCGCCTACAGCGCCATGCGCACAGGGTATGTTGACGAAACCTGGGCCAAAGAACACCACGAACTTTGGCATGCAGACATCCAAGCTGGCAAGATTCCCGCGCACCGGAGCCCTGAGCCTGGCTCGGGTAAAACCGCGCACGCTTAATGCGTTGAACAGGAGAACAAAATGAACAAAACTCTTTTCCCAAAACTCCTCGCAACTTTGTTGGTCGGTTTGAGCGCTTCGGCTTTTGCCAAACTGCCCCCGCCCAACGACGAGGCCAAAGCCAAGGCTGCGGAGGCTGCTGCCAAAACAGCCCACACCGCCAAAGCAGATGGGTATTTGCTCTGCAAGTCGCAAGACAAAGTAGCAGCGCATGTGCAACGCACCAACAAAGCCAAAGCAGGCAAACCCATCGCTACGCCACCTTGCGCAGACCCTGGTAAGTTTGTGTACACACCACCAGAAGCCACACCCACTGCGGCAGCACCAGCTGCTGGACCTACAACGGCCCCAGCACCTGCGCCAACTGCCGCCCCTGCCGCAGCCTCTGCGAAAAAGTCTTAAACCTTAACTCCAAGCGTTTATGGGCCGATGCCAACAGGCACCGGCCCTTTTTGTTGTAGCCTCTCACCCCATGTTGCCCCGTCTAACTCAAGCCCAAGCCCCGTTGACACGTGAGGTGCAAGTCATCAATGAGCATGGTGTGCAAGACACCATCTCCATTCCTGCGGAACGCCCTTTGACGGTCTACGTGGATAAACGCGAACTAGTGACATTGATGACCTTAGGCGCCCATCCAGAATGGTTGGTGCTGGGGTACTTGCGTAACCAGCGGTTAGTCACGCGTGCACAAGCGGTGGAGAGCATCACCGTGGACTGGGACGCAGGCGAGGACGGTGCAGGTGTAGCTGCTGTCAAAACCCGTCACGGTGTGGCCGACATGCAAGCACGCACCGAACACCGCGTGGTGACCACAGGGTGCGGGCAAGGCAGCGTCTTTGGTGGCTTGATGGATGAAATAGATGCGATCACCGTACCCAACGCCACCATCACCCAATCGCGCTTGTATGCCTTGCTCAATGCCATTCGTCTGCAAGAGAGCACTTATAAATCTGCTGGCTCTGTGCACGGCTGTGCACTGTTTGCGGGTGAACGCATGCAATTGTTTGTTGAAGACGTCGGTAGGCACAACGCCATTGACACCATCGCTGGTTGGATGTGGATGCAAGGCATTAAAGCAGACCAGGATTCGATTTTTTACACCACCGGTAGATTGACTAGCGAGATGGTGTTGAAGTCTGCGCAAATGGGCGTGGCCA
>CAIYFE010000270.1 GCA_903925445.1 uncultured Burkholderiales bacterium
ACACACAAAAAGAATTTCCCGAAGGCATTCCCGCATACGGCGCAGACGCCTTGCGGTTCACCTTTGCCGCACTGGCTTCGCTGGGACGCAGCATCAACTTTGACAGCAAACGCTGCGAGGGTTATCGCAATTTTTGCAACAAGTTGTGGAATGCCACGCGCTTTGTGTTGATGAACTGCGAGGGCTATGACTGTGGCCTGCAAGAACACACCAAGGTCGAGTGTTCGGTCGGTGGCAAGATGCACGGCTACATGCATTTCAGCCAAGCGGATCGCTGGATTGTCTCCACGCTGCAACGCGTCGAAGCCCAAGTGGCACAAGGCTTTGCAGAGTACCGACTCGACAATGTGGCCAACACCATTTACGACTTCGTGTGGAACGAGTTCTGCGACTGGTATCTGGAAATCGCCAAAGTGCAAATTCAACACGGCAGCGAGGCCGAGCAACGCGCCACGCGTCGCACCCTCATTCGCACGCTTGAGACGATCCTGCGTTTGGCGCACCCCATCATTCCATTCATCACCGAAGAGTTGTGGCAAAAAGTGGCGCCTGTTGCTGGACGTGGCGGTGAGTCGGTGAGCATCGCGGCTTACCCCGTGAGTCAACCCGAACGCATGGATGAGCAAGCCGAAGCCCATGTGGCGCGCCTCAAAGGGCTGGTCGATGCCTGCCGCAATTTGCGTGGCGAGATGAATGTCTCCCCCGCCACCCGCGTGCCTTTGTTTGCAACAGCCAACAACCCACAAGCCTTGGCCTTCATGCAAAGCATCAGCCCCGTGCTCAAGTCGTTGGCCAAACTCAGCGAAGTCAAAATATTTGATGACGAAGCCCAATGGGCCAGCGCTGCACAAGCCGCACCTGTTGCGGTGGTTGGCGAAGTGCGCGTGTGTTTGTTCATCGAAATCGATGTCGCCGCTGAAAAAGCGCGCCTGAGCAAAGAAGCCGACCGTTTGCAAAACGAAATCACCAAAGCCAGCGCCAAATTGAGCAACGAAGCGTTTGTTGCCAAAGCCCCACCGGCCGTGATCGAGCAAGAGAAAAAACGGGTGGCCGACTTTGGCGCCACGCTCGAAAAAGTTCAACAACAACTGGCACGCTTAGGAAATTGACCATGTCCAGCACACTTCGTACCGCCGTATTTCCCGTTGCAGGCATGGGCACTCGCTTTTTGCCAGCCACCAAAGCATCCCCAAAAGAAATGCTGCCCGTGGTGGACAAGCCCTTGATCCAATACGCCGTCGAAGAAGCCTACGAAGCAGGCATTCGTCACATGGTGTTCGTCACAGGACGCAGCAAGCGCGCCATCGAAGACCACTTTGACACCGCCTACGAGCTCGAAGCCGAACTCCAAGCCGCACAGAAAAACGCCTTGCTTGATGTGGTGCGAAGCGTGCAACCCGAGGACATGCAATGCACCTATGTTCGTCAAGCGCGAGCCTTGGGCTTAGGCCACGCCGTGCTGTGCGCTGAGCATTTGGTCGAAAACAAACCCTTCGCCGTCTTGTTGGCCGACGATTTGATGCAAGGCTTGCAAGGTGGCCCTGGCGTGCTCAAACAAATGGCCGACGTGTTTGCGCAAACCCAAGCCTCTGTTTTGGCCGTTCAAGAAGTGCCTATTGAACAAGTTCACCGTTACGGCATCGTGTCAGGCACAGCGTTGGGCGAACGCCTGGTGAATGTTCAACACATGGTGGAAAAACCCGCGGCTGATGTTGCGCCTTCGCGCTTGGCCGTTGCGGGTCGCTACATCTTGACCCCTGCCGTATTTGACCAAATTCGTGCGGGCGGGCGTGGGGTTCAGGGTGAAATTCAACTCACCGACGGCATTGCAGGTTTGCTCAAAACTGAAAAAGTTTTGGCCTACACCTACCAAGGCAAGCGCTTTGATTGCGGCAGCAAACAAGGCTTTTTACAAGCCACCGTTGAGCTGGCATTGCAGCACGCCGAGGTCAGCGAAGAATTTCGCCACTACCTGCAATCGCAAAAGTTCTAATCAACCGCAGGGCTCAACGGCGTTTGAGCACATGGATAAATTCGTTGCCCGCAGTCTCTTGCGACAACAATTCATTGCCTGTTTGCTTGGCAAAGGCGGCAAAGTCGCGCACTGAGCCCGGATCGGTAGACACCACCTTGATGACCTGTCCGCTTTGCATGCTGGTCAAGGCTTTTTTAGTTTTCAAAATCGGCAAAGGGCAATTCAACCCACGGGTGTCGAGTTCTTGGTCAATCGTCATTGGCCTGATTCCTGATTCAAAGCTTCGCGTTGCGCCCAATCCATGAAACGCGGTTCGATGCCCACGCTGCGCTGCCAATCCGCCACCGCATAGCCAGTGCCAGCAGGCCAACAAATCACGTCGCAAGGCGCATAAAGTTTGTACTCTGCCAACTCGGGTGACAACCGAATCTCGCCTTGTGCTTGCGCGTGATAGGCGATGATGACTTGGTTCATGCGCTGAAAATCGTAAACACCAACCAGCTTGAGCGCTGTGACTTGCAAGTTGGTTTCCTCTAAGATTTCTCGCGCAATGCCTTGCTCAGGCGTCTCGCCGGCTTCCATGAATCCCGTGATCAACGCAAAACGCCTGCCCGGCCATGCCGCATTGCGCGCCAGCAAAATCTGTCCTTGGTACTCCACGATGCCCGCCAACACGGGGGTTGGGTTGTTCCAATGCGTCCAATCGCAGGCCACACAACGCATGCGCTCCACCATGCCTGCGTCTTCTTGCTTGGCCAACAGCATCAACTCCGTGGCACACATCGGGCAAAAGCGAAACGCGTTCATGCGGGAAATACTCCTGTGGACAGATAGCGGTCGCCGCGATCACACACCACAAAAACGATGGTGGCGTTTTCTACTTGTGCGGCTATGCGCTGCGCAACGCAACAAGCGCCGGCAGCCGAAATTCCGCCAAAAATGCCTTCTTCTCTGGCCAAGCGGCGGCACATGTCTTCCGCATCGTCTTGGCTGACGTAAATCAACTCATCGACAAACGATGGGTCGTAGATTTTGGGTAAATACTCTTGCGGCCATTTGCGGATGCCCGGAATGCGCGAGCCTTCGCTGGGCTGCGCTCCGATGATTCGGATCGCAGGATTTTTTTCTTTCAGGTAGCGCGACACGCCAGTGATCGTGCCGGTGGTACCCATCGCGCTGACAAAATGGGTGATGCGACCTTGGGTGTCCTGCCAAATTTCGGGCCCCGTGGTTTCGTAATGGATGCGCGGGTTGTCACCGTTGGCGAATTGATCGAGCACACGCCCCTTGCCTTCACGCTGCATGCGTTCGGCCAAATCGCGGGCGTATTCCATGCCACCGCTTTTGGGCGTCAAAATCAGCTCGGCACCGAACGCTTTCATGGTTTGCGCACGCTCGATGGACAAGTCCTCCGGCATGATCAGCACCATGCGATAACCTTTGATGGCAGCGGCCATTGCCAACGCGATGCCAGTGTTGCCTGAGGTTGCTTCAATCAAGGTATCGCCCGGCTGAATGTCGCCACGCTCTTGTGCGCGTTGAATCATGGACAGCGCTGGACGGTCTTTGACTGAACCAGCCGGGTTGTTGCCCTCCAATTTACCCAAAATCACATTGCCTCTTGCGGAGTTTTCAGCTGCACCAATGCGCTGCAGCGCGACAAGTGGCGTTTTGCCAATGGCGTCTTCGATGGTCGGATAACTATTATTTGAGTTCATATCAAAACTGTGCCACAACAACAGCACGCCAGCATACTACCAGCGCAGCAAGCGTTGCCCCAAAAAGCTACCCAACAAGCCTGTCACCAATATGCCCATCAGGTACCAAATCCCCACAAAAAAGGGTGACATCTCCGTGCAGTGGATGCTGTAAATGCTGGCGGCAATTGCCCCCGACAAAATACCGGCCACAAACCCCGTCAATTTAGGATGACTTGGCGCAGCCTCCCTGAGCGCCCAAAAAAGGACAGCCATCAAGGGCATGGCCAGCGCAACGATCAGCAGCGTACAAACTTGCCAAGTCTGGCTGTAAATCAAAGCACTGAAATTGACCGAATCTTGGCCGGAAATGAGCGCCACAGCACGCAACCAAATCATAAAAACGGGCGCCAGCAGCAGCCACACGCGATGCGAGTCAACCGAAATCGGACGAACCGCGCTTGGCAGCACCCACAAAGAAATCAACGCCAAACTGACTGCAAACGCCAATTTGAACCAAAAGGCGGCCAAAGTCATGGCTTGCGTCATATCGGCCCGAACCGACCAAACCGTCAGCGCAACCACACAGCAAATCAAGGTGCCCATCAGCAAGCTGGGCATCACGCGTTGCGACATCCATTGGGTGTTAGGCAGTACATCATCTGTTGACAGCACATCGATCAAATCATGCGTTTTCATGTGACTTCCTTATCAAAGCAGCCAATTTCTTCAACCCGCGATGCACGCCCACTTTGATCGCGGACTCGCTCAAGCCAGACACCTGCGCCGCATCCTTGACCGACAACCCATTGATTTTGGTGAGCTCAATGGCTCGTCGATGAGCTTGCGGCAGGGAAAACATCAGTAGCGTCAAATCCGTCGAAGATTCAAAGGGTTCGCGAATTTCTTCAACCCAGATCGCTTGACTTTCTTCTAGCGAATCATTCAGGTGCTCATTTTTTTTGGAGCGCAAAAAATCCACATATTTGTACTTGGCGATTGCATGCAGCCAAGGCGTCAAAGGCTCACCGACTTCGTAAGTATGGCGCTTGTTATGCACCGCGATCAACACCTCTTGCACCAAGTCTTCAACAAAATCGGGGGCGTTTCGCATTTTCTTGAAGAAGTATCCCCGCAGGTATTTGCTAAAGACAGATAGAAATTGTTTGTACTCATCTTTTTCACCTTGCAGCCCCAAAAGAAACAAGCCAGACAACTCTGTTTCCAATGCCGAACGCTCACTTGATTGATTTAGACCCATGCACTTGATTACAACAGAGTTCGTAAAAAAATTAAGTTTAGTTACATCGTCAAAAAGATTTTTTCAACTGTAACCAAATGATTTTTTTTTGCGAACTATGTCAGGCGCAAAAACGCACAACCGGCAATTTCGCCAATTCAATTAAACATTGGAGTTTTCATGAAAAAATCAACAGCACTGGCATTGACCGTCGCCTCTTTGTTCTCCGTGGTCGCCGCACCCGCAGCTCACGCAGCGGGCGATGCAAAAGTCCACTGCTCAGGCATCAACAGCTGCAAAGGCACTTCTCAATGCAAAACGGCTTCTAGCGCTTGCGCGGGTCAAAACAGCTGCAAAGGTCACGGTTGGATTCTCTCGCCCAGCGCAGCAGAATGCACCAAAGCCGGCGGCACCGTGACTCAATAATTTTTACGTTACCGAATCAAAGGGCTGGCAGTATTTAGATCAGCCCTTTTCAATTTATTTCCTATGACACACCAACTCTCAGGTTTAGGTTTAGGGCTTCGTCCCGAGCACTACCAAGATTTTCTTGCGCAACGACAACCACTCGATTGGCTAGAAATCTTGTCAGACAATTATTTAGTGCCAGGTGGCAAGCCTTTGTATTTTTTGGATGCGCTGCGTCAAGATTACCCCATGGCAATGCATGGTGTTGCACTCAACATTGGCTCCAGCGACGAATTAGATTGGGACTATCTCTCTTCAATCAAACAACTTGCAAACCGCGTTGAACCAGCCATCATTTCTGATCATTTGTGCTGGACAGGCGTCAATGCACATCGAATTCACGACTTACTTCCTCTTCCATACAACGAGGAAACGATTCGTCATGTTGCAAGCCGAATCGCACAAGTGCAAGATTTTTTAGGTCGCGAGTTGGTGGTCGAAAATCTCTCCAGCTATCTTCAAGCCCAAGCGCCGCTGAAAGAATGGGAATTCGTGTCGGCCATTGCCCAAGAGGCGCAATGCGGCTTACTAGTTGACATCAACAACATCTATGTTTCCTCGGAAAATCATGGGTTTGACCCTTTGCAATACGTGAACGCTTTGCCCAGCGATCGAATTCGTCAAATTCATTTGGCAGGTCACATCGACGATGGAATGTATTGCATCGATACGCATGATCAACCGATTTGCAATGACGTTTGGAATCTCTATGCCTACGCTGTGCAGCGCTGGGGCAGCATCCCTACCATGATTGAACGTGACGACAACATTCCACCCCTAGAAGAATTACTGCTAGAGCTTCACCAAGCAAATCGCATACTTCAAAAACAGGAGCTGATGCATGATATTGCGTGAATGGCAAGAGTCGCTTCAACTCAGCATTCTGGATGCCAGCATGCATCTACAGCCCATCAGCTGCGACGGCAATGCATCGAGTATTCAATTACACAAGCACAAACTCGCTATTTATCAAAACGCTTATCGAATTCGCTTGATCGAAGCCTTGCGAACCAACTATCCAGTGCTTCACCGTTTATTGGGTGATGTTGTTTTCTCTCAACTGGGGCTGAGCCTGATCTTAGCCAGCCCGCCTCAACACGCATCCATCAGATGGTTTGGGCACGATCTTGCAAGTTACCTTGAAAAAAAATTGCCCTTTTCTGATCTGCCCGTTCTTGTGGATTTGGCAAGATTTGAGTGGGCATTGCGTCACACCGTTGATGCGGCAGATGCAACACCGTGGACTGTTTCAATGCTAGAACAAGTTCCTGCTTCTGAATGGGTCCATTTGAGTTTTCGGTTGCACCCTTCGGTCAGTCGACTGCGCATGCAATGGAACGCCTTAGAAATTTGGAAAACTCTGACAGAAGACGCTACCGCCATCCCTCCCACACCAGAGCGACACTGTGTGAATTGGTTGATTTGGCGCAGCCAAGACCTGTCCAGCCAATGGCGAAGTCTTGAAGAAGAAGAGTGGCTGGCTTTGCAAAGCCTCGCCGAAGGCGCGACTTTTGCGCAACTGTGTGAGCAGCAGTTATCCCGCAGCGAACTCAATGAGCAAGAGGATCAAGTTGCGACACAAGTTGCAGCTTGGCTCAAAGCTTGGGTGAGAGACCAATTGTTGGTTCAGTCCTAATTTTCATTCAAACATTTCAAATCGGAATTTTCATGCTGCTTGCCTTCAACACAATTCAACAATGGCTCGATTCTGTCAATCGTCGGAAGAGATTTTTCTGCAACGGCGTTGGCGCTGCCTTGGATTTGCTGGTGCGATTGACTTTAGCCAATGTGTTTTTTTCCTCTGGATGGGTGAAATTCCTCGATTGGGATTCAACGTTGTTTCTCTTCCAAGAAGAATACAAAGTTCCTTTCTTGCCCGCTGATGCCGCGGCATTCTTGGCCACCGGTGCTGAATTAGGACTGTCGGTTTTATTGGCCTTGGGCTTGTTGACTCGTTTTTCTGCCTTGGGCTTGTTCGTTCTCAACGGCGTTGCGGTTGTGGCTTATTACGGCACGCTCAAAGACAGCCCCGCAGCCTTGCTGAGTCATTGGTATTGGGGCTTGCTCTTGTGCAGTGTGATGGTGGGCTCCATCAAACAACTGACCGCAGACTTCTGGATCAAGCGCGTATTTTTCTAAGTCGCACGAAAAAACCGCCACAAAACTGTGTCATAATATTGGTCTCTCCAGTGCCCGGGTGGTGAAATTGGTAGACGCAGGGGACTCAAAAAAGTAATACTTGCGGTTTACTTCACGGTTTGCAACGGTATCCGCAACGGTTACTTTTTCTGTATTGCAAACTGTACAAAAAATCCTGCCTTAACCCTGTAAATGACCATGTAACGCAAGTTGCTGGACTGTTGGCATTCGACTGGCAAACGCCCACTCCCCTACCCCTGCAAAAACTGTAGAGCCACTGTGCAATGACAGCTATTGGACAGCTGATACTCAAAGCATTGGCAGGTTAATGGCATGAAATTTCTGTCCGTAATGGAAGAAATCTAGACAACATTCAAACAACACGAATGTCTCGCCGCGGAAGGGAAACGCCTCCCGATTCAAATATATTAGTACTTAAGAAAAATCTTCTCAGCTTAGTGAATGTTGTGCCACATACGTGGCGACACTAGAAACGGGTAACAAATGAAACTTCAGTCAATCGAAATCAAAAACTATAGAAGCATTCAAGATCTCAC
>CAIYFE010000271.1 GCA_903925445.1 uncultured Burkholderiales bacterium
AGTAGCGGTTGCGCAACTCGGTGGGCACGTCGGTGGTTTTGACCAACTTGCCGGTGGACTGTTTTTCTTGGGGCGTCGCGAATTCCATTTGAATCAACTTGGAGCCCAAGTTGCGACGAATCACCGCACGTTTGCCCGCTTTGAGCATGGGCTTGTTAAAATAAAACTCGTCTGGGTTGACCGCGCCTTGCACCACCGTCTCGCCCAAACCATAGCTGGAGGTGATGAACACCACGTCTTCAAAACCCGATTCGGTGTCGATGGTGAACATCACGCCCGCAGCGCCCATGTCTGAGCGCACCATGCGCTGCACACCCGCCGACAAGGCCACGTCGGCATGGGCAAAGCCTTTGTGCACGCGATAGCTGATGGCGCGGTCGTTGTACAGCGAAGCAAAAACCTCTTTCATCTTGTGCAGCACATCGTCAATGCCCACCACGTTGAGAAAGGTTTCTTGTTGTCCAGCAAACGAGGCATCTGGCAAGTCTTCCGCCGTGGCCGAAGAACGCACCGCAAACGAGGCTGCGGCATTGCCGCCAGACAGCGTCACAAAGGCTTCGCGAATGGCTTGTTCCAAATCGGCTGGAAATGGCTGAGCCTCGACCATCGCACGGATGGCCGCGCCGGCTTCGGCCAGTGCGCGGACATCTTCGGTGTCGAGTTGGCTCAAACGGGCGTTGATTTTGTCGGCCAAGCCGTCGTGCTGCAAAAACTGACGGAACGCATGCGCCGTGGTGGCAAATCCCGTGGGGACACGCACGCCCGAGGGCAGCTGGGAAATCATTTCGCCCAGGCTGGCGTTTTTACCGCCCACCGCCTCGACGTCGGACATTCTTAGGTTTTCAAACGGAACGACCAAGGCGGTCGGGCTGAAAAGTTGAGACATGACAAAGCTCCAGAAGTTAAAACTGGCCGGGCCATGCAGTGGCTTGCACTTTTTATTTTTTCGAATGGGTGACGGGTCTGCATGACGAAATTTGGATAATGGGCAGATTGTAGGCGCGACCTTTTGGAACTTTTATGGCAAATCCCACCGTTTTTTTTATTTCCGATGGCACAGGCATCACCGCGGAGACCTTTGGAAATGCCATCTTGGCGCAGTTTGAAATGAAATTTCGCCACATTCGGCTGCCATTTGTCGATTCGGTGGACAAAGCGCACCAAGCGGTGCGGCAAATCAATCACACGGCCGAGGTAGAAGGACGTCGCCCCATCGTCTTCACCACTTTGGTCAACACCGAGGTGCTTGAAGTCATCCAAGACGGCTGCAAAGGCATGTTGCTGGATATGTTTGGCACTTTTGTGCATCCGCTGGAGCACGAACTGGGCGTCAAATCCAACCACCGCATCGGTCGTTTCTCGGATGTGAGCAAAAGCAAGGAATACCACGACCGCATTGAAGCCATCAACTTCAGCTTGGCGCATGACGATGGCCAGCTCAATCGCGATCTCGAAAGCTCGGACGTGATTTTGGTGGGCGTGAGTCGCAGCGGCAAAACGCCCACCAGCCTTTATTTGGCGATGCAGCATGGCCTCAAAGCAGCCAACTACCCGCTCATTCCCGAAGACTTTGAGCGACGACAGTTGCCCCCTGCCTTGCTGCCACACAAGAAAAAGATTTTTGGCCTCACGATCCAACCCGAGCGCTTGAGCGAAATTCGCAACGAACGTCGCCCCAACTCCAAATACGCCAGCTTGGAAAACTGCCGTCAAGAAGTCTCAGAGGCAGAGGCCATGATGCGTCGCGCAGGCATTCGGTGGCTTTCAACAACGCACAAAAGCATTGAAGAAATTGCCACCACCATCCTGCAAGAAATCAACCCCGAGCGGTTGATTTACTGAACGCTTGCCAATCACAAACCCAAAGCAGCAATGCCTGCTTTGGCGATTTGCGCGTCTTCGGTCGATTTCACACCGCTGACGCCCACAGCGCCCAAACACTGACCGTCTTTCATGATCGGCACGCCACCTTCCAACATGCCTTTGACTTCGGGCGCGGTCAAAAACGCGTAGCGACCGTTGTTGATGATGTCTTCGTAGACCTTGGTCTCGCGCTGCCCCAAAGCCGCCGTGTGCGCTTTGGCGGGTGCAATGTGAGAAGAAATCGGTGCCGCGCCATCCAAGCGTTGCAAGCTCAACAAATGTCCGCCATCGTCCACGATGGCAATCGTCACCGCCCAATTGTTTTTCAAAGCTTCAGCCTCGGCGGCGGCGGCGATGGTTTTGACGTCAGAGGCTTGGAGAACGTGTTTTGTTTTCATAAAAATCGTGAAGAAGTGTCAAAAAGAGCAAGCATACCGACTTTGAATGCCCCCAATGGGCTGCTTCTGGGCAAAAGAAACCTGCAAAAAAGTCTGGAATCGCTTGATTTTCACTTCCTCGCCCTAAAATGGCTCTTGTCTGCATGTGCAGATTTTCAGGAGACC
>CAIYFE010000272.1 GCA_903925445.1 uncultured Burkholderiales bacterium
AAGACACAGAGCAGCGACCCAAGCACGACGAGAAATGTTGACAAATGACATGGTTGACTCTTTTCAAAAAACAAAACCACCCGCAGGTGGTTTTTTGACTGAACCGAACTCAATCGGCGTAAGTGCCCGCCTCTTTGATGATGGGGCCCCATTTGGCAATTTCCGAGGCAACAAATTTTTTGTGCTCTGCGCCTTCAACGCGTTTGTCGGTGATGACCACGGCGCCTAAACCTTGTTGCTTTTTGATGAATTCAGGATCTTTCAAGGAAGCTTGCAGGGCTTTGTTGAGTTTGGCCACGACATCGGCAGGCGTGCCTTTGGGTGCGTACAAACCGTGCCAAATGCTGACCTCAAAACCTTTGAGACCCGCTTCGTTGAGGGTGGGCAAATCTTTGAGGGCGGGTGTGGTCAAACGCTTGGTGGTGGTGACCGCAAAGGCTTTGACCGACTTGGCTTCGATTTGACTGGTGGTGTTGGTGGTTTGGTCGCACAACAAATCGATTTGTCCGCCCATCAAATCGTTCATAGCGGGTGCCGTGCCTTTGTAGGGCACGGTGGTCATGTCAATTTTGATGGCGCTTTGAAACAACAAGCCGCACAAGTGCGATGCAGCGCCCAATCCGGCATTGCCCAAATTGACCGTGCCTTTGTTTTGTGCAATCCAAGTGGCCAACTCTTTGAAATTGTTGGCGGGCAAGGTGGGACGACCAATCAAGGTCATAGGCACTTCGTTGATCAAGCCCAGGTATTCGAAATCGTTGAGCGTGTCATACGGCATCTTGCGATACAGCGCCGGCGATGTGGCCATGCCGATGTGATGCAACAACAAGGTGTAGCCATCGGGTGCTGCTTTAGCGACTTTGTTGGCGCCAATCGTGCCACCCGCACCCACCACGTTGTCCACCACAAAGTTGGCACCTGTGGCTTTGCGCATGGCTTCTGACAAATCACGCGCCACGCGATCGGTTGGACCGCCAGCGGTGAAAGGCACCACCAAAGTGATGGGTTTGTCTTTGTTGGGAAAGTCGTTCGCTTGAACGCCAAAGCTCACAAGCGCCAGCGCGGTCAGACTCAAAGAAAGCAGTTTTTTCATATCGTTTCCTCATGCAATAACAGAACATCGTAAACGACTCGCAAGAGACCATCTATCGGTACTTGCCTATCGATAAATGGTATTCAATACAAAAATAATCATTGATAACTGCGCGCATCCTCTATCACTTTGCCATCATTTGGCAAACTGCCAACCGAGACAAAGTCCACCTGCGCACGCAGTTTGGTGATGTCACGCACGGCTTCTGAAATTTTTTGCGCCAAGGCGTCCGAAGGCGTGGCTTCTACCTTCAAGCCCATTTGGTCGTTGGCCATTTCGCCCGTGACAACCAAGCGCGCGCGTTTGATTTCTGGAAAACGTTTGACCACTTCGGCCACTTGTCCCGGATGCACAAACATGCCACGAACTTTGGTGGTTTGATCGGCGCGTCCCATCCATCCTTTGATGCGCGTGTTGGTTCGCCCTGTGGGGCAGTGACCGGGCAACACGGCAGACAAGTCGCCGGTACCAAATCGAATCAAAGGGTAATCTGGGTTGAGCGTGGTCACCACCAATTCGCCCACTTCGCCCTCGGGCACGGGGTCGCCTGTGCCGGGTCGCACGATTTCTACGATCACACCTTCGTCCAACACCAAGCCTTCACGCGCAGCGGTTTCATAGGCAATCAAGCCCAGATCGGCGGTGGCGTAACACTGGTAGCCAGCAACGCCGCGTTCAGCCAACCAATCGCGCAAGCTGGGCGGGAAGGCTTCGCCCGAGACCAAGGCTTTGCGCACGCTGGGCAAGGCAACACCCAATTCGGCGGCTTTTTCAAGAATGATTTTTAAAAAACTGGGCGTGCCAATGTAGCCCGCAGGTTGCAGCTCGCGCATGGCCTGCACTTGTTGCTCGGTTTGGCCAATGCCGCCCGGAAAAACCGTGCAGCCCAGCGCGTGTGCACCGGTTTCCATCATGGAGCCCGCGGGTGTGAAGTGGTAGCTGAAGCAGTTGTGAATCAACTCGCCCGCACGAAAACCCGCTGCATGAATGGCTCGCGCCATGCGCCAGTAATCGGCGCGTGCGCCCTCGGGTTCGTAAATGGTGCCGGGGCTGGCAAACACTCGCGGCATGGCTTTGCCAAATGCAATGGCTGCAAAACCGCCAAACACATGGGTCTGGCGTGTGGCTTGCTGTTGCGCCAGCAGTTCGTATTTGCGAATCACGGGCAACTGCGACAAGGCGCTGCGACTGGTGATGTGCGACGCATCAACACCCGCCAAACTTTTGGCAAAGGCGGGCGAGTGCTTTTGTGCGTGCGCAATTTGTGCGGGCAAAGCCGCCATCAAGGCCGCTTCGCGCTCGCTGGGGCTGCGGGTTTCCAAGGCATCCAAATGTGCAGACATGCAAATTCTTTCTGGCGTTAAGCCAACCAACGTTTGCGACGCTTGTAGCTCTTGACGTCTTTGAAGCTTTTGCGTTCGCCACCACCCACGCCCAAGTAAAACTCTTTGACGTCTTCGTTGCTGGCCAAGTCAGAGGCTGCGCCGTCCATGACGATGCGACCGGACTCCATGATGTAGCCGTAGTCGGCGTACTTCAAGGCCATGTTGGTGTTTTGTTCGGCCAACAAGAACGTGACTTTTTCTTTCTCGTTCAAGTCTTTGACGATGTTGAACACTTCTTCCACGATCTGAGGCGCCAAGCCCATGGACGGCTCGTCCAACAACACCATGTTGGGGTTGGCCATGATGGCGCGACCAATCGCACACATTTGTTGCTCACCGCCCGAGGTGTAGGCAGCTTGCGAGGTGCGGCGCGTTTTCAAGCGCGGAAAGTAGTTGTAGACCTTCTCCAAATTGGCGGCAATTTCGCCTTTGCTGGAGCGGGTGTAGCTGCCGGTCAACAGGTTTTCTTCGATGGTCAAGTGGGCAAAGCAATGCCGACCTTCCATGACTTGCACCACGCCGCGTTTGACCAAATCAGCGGGCGTGAGGTTTTCAATGCGTTCGCCGCGAAACTCGATGCTGCCTTTGGTGACAGCACCGCGCTCGCCTTGCAGCAAGTTGGAAATGGCGCGCAAGGTGGTGGTCTTGCCTGCGCCATTGCCCCCCAAGATGGCCACAATGCCACCTTCGGGAACTTGCAACGACACGCCCTTGAGCACCAAGATCACGTGGTTATAAATAACCTCGATCCCGTTGACGTTCAGAACGATGTTGCGTTGGCTCATGATTTGCAGTCAGCCGCTGTGCGGCGTGTGAGTTTTTTCTCGGCCGCGTATTTGTCGGCGTACTGTTTGACCAAAGGTTTGATGATGGATTCATCGGCTTCGATCCAATCAGACGAGACCACCCATTTTTTGCCATCCCAAGTGTGCAAACGTGCAGAGCGTGAACCTTCGTGATCCAGGCAAGAGGTGCTGATGGGTTTCATGATGGTGGACAAGCCCAACTTGGCCAAGGCTTTGTCGTCGAGCGCCAAGTTTTCCAGACCCCAGCGAATTTGGTCGCCGTTCATGATCTTGCCTTTGCCAAAGCGCTCTTGCGCACGGCGCACGCCTTCGACGGCCAACACCGCACTGACCAAGCCACGGTTGTACAAAGTCGTGTCGATTTCTTCAGCAGGGCCAGTGCCTTGCTTTTTGTCGTGCACGTATTTTTTGACGTCTTGAATGACCTTGCCGCCATCGCCCGTCACGACCAAGCCGGTGTAGCCTTTGGCGGCTTCGCCCACGTCTTTGACATCGGGCTCAGCAGCCGACCACCACACGCCAAACAGTTTTTCGCGGGGGTAACCTGTGGCCACGGCTTCTTTCAAGGCGGCCGAGTTCATCACGCCCCAGCCCCACAACAACACGTAGTCAGGACGGGCTTGACGCACTTGCAACCAAGTGGCTTTTTGTTCCACACCAGGCGCTGTCACGGGCAAGAGTTGCAACTCAAAGCCTTGAATCTTGGCGCGCTCTTGCAACAGAGGAATGGGCTCTTTGCCATAGGGGCTGTCGTGATACACCAAGGCAATTTTTTTGCCTTTGATGTTGCCACCTTCTTTTTTGGTGATGTATTGCATGATGATGTCAGCACCCGACCAATACGTGCCCATCAAAGGGAAGTTCCACTTGAACACTTGGCCATCGCTGGACTCTGAACGGCCATAGCCACCGGTGATGAGCGAGTTTTTGTCGGTTGGCGCTTTTTCGGTCAACGCAAAGGTGATGCCGGTTGAAAGCGGTTGGTAAATCGCGCCAGCGGCTTTGCCTTTGAGGCGTTCGTAGCATTCCACACCACGGTCGGTGGCGTAGGCGGTGTCGCACTCTTCAAAAGAAATTTTGACGCCGTTGATGCCACCGTCACGAGCATTGACCAGCTTCAAGTAATCGACATAACCGTTGGCCCAAGGCACACCGTTGGGCGCATAGGCACCGGTGCGATAAGGCAGCACGGGGAAGAATTGTTCTTTGACTTGTGCCTGAGCAGAAGTGCTCACCACCGCACTGGTCAAGCCAGTACTCGCCACGGCCAAGGCCAACAAAATGGAACGAAGTTTCATGGGATGTCTCCTCAAAAATATTTACTCAACACAAACACAAAAATCAGTGCGGGAAAGGCCACAAACGCAGCCTTTGCTTGCCCACGCTCCACAAGCGCGCCAGGCCATGCGGCTCTACGATGAGAAACCACACGATCAACGCGCCAAAAATGATTTGCTCAGCATGCGACGTGGTGGCCGTGTCCACCGACACACCCAACCAAGCGCCCAACACGGGCAAAAACAAGTTGATCAGGATGGGCAAGATGATGATGAAGGCCGCACCAAAAAAGCTGCCCATCACCGAACCCATGCCGCCCAAAATCACCATGAACAGCAATTGAAACGAGCGTTCCACCGAAAACGCTGCTGGCTCCCAAGAGCCCAAATACACAAACGCCCACAAAGCGCCCGCCACGCCCACGATGAAAGAACTCACCGCAAAAGCGCTCAACTTGGCGTACATGGGGCGAATGCCAATCACAGCGGCGGCCACGTCCATGTCGCGAATGGCCATCCATTCACGACCGATGGCGCCACGCACCAAGTTTTTGGCCAGCAACCCAAACACCACCAAAAAGCTCAAGCAAAACATGTATTTTTGAAATGGCGTGTCGATGGGAAATCCAAACACTTGCAAATCAGCCACCGACGCAGTGCCCGAAGCCGAGTCGTTGGTGAACCACTTGATGCGCAAAAACGCCCAATCGCAAAAAAACTGCGCGGCCAAAGTAGCCACCGCCAAGTACAGGCCTTTCACACGCAAGCTGGGAATGCCAAAGAACATGCCCACCAGCGTGGCAAACACACCGCCCATCAAGATGGCAGGAATCAAAGGCATGCCTTCGATGCGCACAAAGAAGTTGTATGCCGCATAAGCCCCCACCGCCATGAAGGCACCCGAGCCCAACGAAATTTGCCCGCAGTAACCCACCAAAACATTCACCCCCAAAGCGGCCAAAGCCAAAATGAGGAAAGGAATCAAGATGGCGCGCAACATGTATTCGTCTGCCAACAGGGGCACGCCAATGAATGCAAACGCCACCAGCAACAACACGCCCACACGGTCTTGCGTGATGGGAAAGATCTGTTGATCTTGCTTGTAGCTGGTTTTGAATTGACCGTTTTCTCTGTAAAACATTTTTTCTTCCTTACACGCGGTCAATGATCTTCTCGCCAAACAATCCTTGCGGACGAATCAGCAAGAACCCCAGGGCCAGCACATAGGCAAACCAAATTTCAATGCCGCCGCCCACATAAGGCCCCAGAAAAACTTCGGACAGTTTTTCGCCCACGCCAATGATCAAGCCCCCAATGATGGCGCCCGGCACCGACGTCAAGCCGCCCAAAATCACCACTGGCAAGGCACGCAAGGCCACGGTGGAGAGCGAAAACTGCACACCCAGTTTGGAGCCCCAAATCATGCCGGCCACCAAAGCCACCACGCCCGCGACGCACCACACCACCACCCAAATGCGGTTGAGTGGAATGCCAATCGACTGCGCGGCTTGGTGGTCATCGGCCACCGCGCGCAATGCGCGACCGGTTGTGGTTTTTTGAAAAAACACGCTCAGCAAAGCGACCAACACGGCAGCAATCACGGCCGCCACCAAGTCCTCTTGGTTGATCATGATGCCGCCATCAAAGGTGGATTCGAACAACATGAGCGGCTCTTTGGGCATGCCCACGTCGATCTTGTAAATGTCGCTGCCAAAAATGGATTGACCCACGCCGTCCAAAAAGTAAGTGATGCCCAAAGTGGCCATCAGCAAAGTCGTGCCTTCTTGGTTGACCAAATGGCGCAACACCAAAAACTCCACCGACCAAGCCACCACAAACATGACCAAAGCCGCGCCTACAAAGGCCAACAGATTCATCAAGACAAAGTTGTCGATGCCCAAGTAAATCGGAATCCATTCGCTGAACCGTGCCATGGCCAAGGCAGCAAACAGCACCATGGCGCCTTGCGCGAAATTGAACACGCCCGAGGCTTTGAAAATCAGCACAAAGCCCAGCGCCACCAGCGAATACAACATGCCAGCCATGAGACCGCCAAACAGTGTTTCAAGAAAAAATCCCATGTCGTGTCCTTAATGCGATGTACCCAAATAGGCGCTGATCACTTCTTCGTTGTTGCGCACTTCTTCGGGGGTGCCGTCGCCAATTTTTTTGCCGTACTCGAGCACCACCACGCGATCAGAAATGTCCATCACCACGCCCATGTCGTGTTCGATCAACACAATCGTGGTGCCAAACTCGTCGTTCACATCCAAGATGAAACGACACATGTCTTGTTTTTCTTCCACGTTCATGCCGGCC
>CAIYFE010000273.1 GCA_903925445.1 uncultured Burkholderiales bacterium
CATGCCTTACAAGTTGACCATTTGGATCATTTCTGCGGTCATGTGCGGCATAGCAGGGGCTTTGTATGTGCCGCAAGTAGGCATCATCAACCCCAGCGAAATGAGTCCTGCCAACTCCATCGAAATGGCAGTCTGGGTGGCTGTGGGCGGCAGAGCCAGTTTGATCGGAGCCATCGTGGGCGCTTTCTTGGTCAACGGTGCCAAGAGTTGGTTGACGGTGTCTGCGCCTGAGTTTTGGTTGTATTTCTTAGGGGCGTTGTTCATCGGCGTGACTTTGTATTTGCCTCAAGGAGTTTTGGGTGGCTTGGCCTGGATTCGCCACCAATTGCGCAAAGGAGGCCAAGCATGACCCCCGATCTGTTTGAAGAAGGCGCTCAGCGCCTGGCCAGCCAACACACGCAGTCCAGCGACATGAATTCTGGCGACCGCAGCGCCAGTTATGGACGCGTGCATCAACCCGGTTCTTTGGATTTGACCCACGGCCGCATCTTGTACTTGGAAGACGTGAACGTGAGTTTTGATGGCTTCAAAGCCATCAACAACTTGTCGCTCGACATTGCCCCCGGTGAGTTGCGCTGCATCATTGGTCCCAACGGCGCTGGCAAAACCACCTTGATGGACATCATTACCGGAAAAACCAAACCCGATTCGGGGCAAGTGTTTTTTGGCAGCACCATCGATTTGTTGCGCTACAACGAGCCCCAAATTGCGCAATTGGGCATTGGACGTAAATTCCAAAAACCCACGGTGTTCGAAAACCTGTCGGTCTTCGAAAACCTAGAGCTGGCCTTGAAAACCCACAAAGGCGTGTGGCCTTCGATGTTTTTCAAACTCACAGGCCAGCAACGTGATCGATTGCTTGAAGTGTTGGAAACCATTCACCTCAAAAACAGCGTCAAGGACTTGGCAGGGCAACTCAGCCACGGGCAAAAACAATGGCTCGAAATTGGCATGTTGTTGATGCAAGACCCGCAATTGCTGTTGCTTGATGAACCCGTGGCTGGCATGACCGATTTTGAAACAGAGGGCACCGCAGAGCTGTTCATCAGCCTCAAGGGCAAGCACTCGCTGATGGTGGTCGAGCATGACATGCATTTCATTGAGCGCATCGGCGACATCGTCACGGTGCTGTGCGATGGCTCAGTGCTGGCGCAAGGTTCATTGGCGCAAGTGCAAGCGGATGAGCGTGTGATTGAAGTTTATTTAGGCCGATAAGTCCTGGCAGAAAGTACTCCTGTATGAGCTTGCTAAAAGTTGCCAACATTCACCAGTACTACGGTGGTTCGCACATCTTGCGCGATGTCAGTTTTGAGGCTCATTTGGGTCGCATCACCGTGTTGTTAGGACGCAATGGCGTGGGTAAAACGACGTTGCTTAAATCTTTGATGGGCTTGGTGCCCATTCGTTCGGGGCAGATCACCTTGAATGGTGTCGCCATTGACCAAACGCCGCCTTACGAGCGCGCGCGTTTGGGCATCGGGTTTGTGCCGCAAGGCCGCGAAATTTTTGCGCGCTTGACGGTCGAAGACAACTTGCGCATGGGGCTTGCAACGCAAGCAGCGGGCAGTGCTATTCCTTCTGAATTGTTCGAGCTTTTTCCGGTGCTGCATCAAATGTTGCATCGTCGAGGCGGCGACTTGTCGGGCGGCCAGCAGCAGCAATTGGCCATAGCGCGCGCATTGGCCTCTTCCCCCAAGTTGCTGGTGTTGGACGAACCGACCGAAGGCATTCAGCCCAGCATCATCAAAGACATTGGGCGCGTGATCCGCATGCTGGCCAGTCGAGGCAATATGGCGATTTTGTTGTGCGAGCAGTATTACGATTTTGCCCAAGAATTGGCCGACGACTATCTTGTGATGGAGCGCGGAGAAATCATTGCTCGCGGTGCTGGCAAAGACATGCAAGCCAACGGCGTGCGTGAATTGGTGGCCATTTAACGCAGCACAGCGGACTTGCTCAAACTCACATCGCCCAAATGCGAGGCGCTTGAGCAGACATTTGCCACAAATGATGTCGCCACACGGTCCACACGCTGCGCAATAAATTTTGTGCAGGCTCGGTGACCGCAGACAAGGTACGCAGCACCAGCATTTGATCGTTGGGTGCGGTGACGCCTGCCAACAATTCGGGCGGCGATTGAGCCACCAACTCGCGTGCAGCCTCCAAGGCCGCATTGCGACGATCGCTGGTTAAAGCGCTGCCACTGGCAAAAATGAACGTGCCCAAACACCGATGACCCGCCAAACCCACCGCTGAGTTGAGCAGGCGCTGATCTTGGGCTTGCAAGCGTCCGCGCTCCAGCCACAAGCCACGAACTTCCATGTGCTGTTGCAGCTGGCCTTGTTCGAAAGGTTGGTGGGCATGTGGCAAGCCCAATGCCGTGAGGTCCCAGGCCATCATTTCAGCGGTGGGCGCCAAATCAAACACAGTGTGATTCAAGCCATGGCATGCGTTGTAGGCCAGGGTTTCTAAAGGCAGCCATTCCAAACGCGCATGGTCTGCAATTTTTGCGCGAACATTTTGCGTGGCAAGGCCATGCTCTGAGCGATAAAAACGCGTTGCGCCTGGTGTGGTCACCAAACCGTGGGCGTTGGACGCAACTTCAATTTGAATGTCCAGCGTGTCGCCGCCCACCAATCCACCCGGGGGATGGACCAAGACGTTGTGGCACACGGCATCGCCTTCGGGGTAGAGGCTTTGCAAGACGCGCAGTGGACCCTTGTGCGAAAAACGCGCGACGGTGCGCGCGTTTTCGAGGGAGTAACAAATATCAAGTTGGGCGTGCCAGCGGCTCATGCAGCGATTGTCGCTCAGGCCATGACGCAATCATGAAGCACGACGGTTCGCGCGTTCTTCGGCTCGCGCTTGTGCTTGCTGCTCTTGGCGTCGCTCTTCGTCCATTTGTTGAACGATGGCTTGCACCTGATCGTCTGACATGCCGAATTTGGCTTGGATGACTTGCAGACGTTGTTTTTCATCTTCTGTGATGACGCCATCGGCCAACACTGCGCGCACTTCCATTTCATACAAAGCTTGGCGACGTTCCACTTGAGCGGTGTAAGCGGTCGCCACCACACCGGTGAGGATCGCCGCAAGCGCGATGGACAAGATTTGCGTGAAGATGACCAAAATGGTCCCCACAAAGGTGACCGGATCGACGTTGCCCCAGCCCGAAATAATGGTCACGATGAACCAGTGCATCGCAGCAGGAATGGAGGGGAAGATGTCGGGCTGGTCATGTCCTTCGATGATGTAGATCAAAGAAGAAAACAACAAGCAGCTGATGAGCAACAAAAACACGGCCGAAGAAAAAGAGTCGCGTTCGGCTTTGATCGCAGCAACCATGTCTTCAAACGCGCTGTTGTAGCGGGAGAGTTTGAAAATCCGCATCAAACGGAACATCCGCAAAACGCGCAAATCTGCAC
>CAIYFE010000274.1 GCA_903925445.1 uncultured Burkholderiales bacterium
GTTGTGTCCGGTCTCACCGCTGCAAACTTGTTGGTACGTGGGGTTGAGCGTGTGGCCGTTGCAGTAGCCCGATTCCACCGCCACCACGCCTTGCACACGCAAGTAGACCGCCTCAAGACACCAAAAGCAGCCGCCGCCCAAGGTGATGGTTTTCAAAGATGCAGGGTTTTTCATGTTCGCAATCATAGGTCTGAGCGACTTGATGTATATTAATAACCAATTAGTCATTAATAACTTACCCCGTTATGCCTACCTCCGCTCCCGAAACCAGCTTGCCGCGTCGCACTCGGCGCAAAGAAACGCGCCCAGGTGAACTGATCGAGGCCGCATTGAATCTTTTCATCGAAAAAGGATTCGCGGCCACCAAGTCGGAGGAAGTCGCGCAGCGCGCGGGGGTGTCCAAAGGCACCTTGTTTTTGTACTTCGCCACCAAAGAGGATTTGTTCAAAGCCGTGGTGCGCGAAAACATCAGCAGCTTGTTTCCATCTTGGAACGAAGAAATGGAAAGCTTTGCGGGCAGTTGCTCCGACATGCTGGCCTACGCCATGACCAGTTGGTGGGAGCGCGTGGGGCAAACCAAAGCGGGCGGCATTGCCAAGTTGGTCATCAGTGAGGCGCAAAACTTTCCCGACATCGCCGCTTTTTACCAACAAGAAGTGATCACGCCGGGCACGCTGCTGCTCAAGAAAATTTTGCAGCGCGGCGTGGATCGCCACGAATTTCGCGACCTCGACCTTGATCAAGCCGTGTTCACCTTGGTCGCACCCATGATTTTTTTGATGCTCTGGAAAAACTCCATGGGCGCTTGCGCCAGCTCGGCTGGCGAAGTCATGAATCCTGCGCAGTTCATCGCCTTGCAAGTCGATGTGCTGCTCAATGGTTTGAAAGTGAAAGCATGAAAATAACAAAAAGCAAACTCATCATCGCCTTGGTCAGCCTGGGCTTATTGGCTGGCGTCGTGCGCGCCGTGGTTCACAAACGGGCGGTGCAGCAATTGGCCTCGGCGCCAGCCGCTGCCACCGAAATTGAACTCGCCCCCACCGACGTGATGGCGTTGGACACGCAAAACTTGACGCAAACCTTGGATATTTCAGGCACCGTCAAAGCCCTCAATTACGCCGTCATCAAAGCTCGCGTTGCTGGTGAACTCAAAGAAATGACGGTGCGCGAGGGCGACAGCGTCAAAGCCGGACAAGTGCTCGCGCGCATTGATCCGACCGAATACCAACGCCGTTGGGCGCAAGCCAAGGAGCAAGCGGACGCGGCCAAAGCGCAAATGGAAATTGCGCAACGCCAATGGGACACCAACAAAGCTTTGGTCAATGAAGGCTTTATTTCCAAAACGGCACTGGACAACTCGCAAGCCTCCTACCAAGGCGCCATTGCCAGCTACAAGGCGGCGATTGCAGGCGCGGATGTGGCACAAAAATCTTTGGATGACTCGGTGTTGTATGCGCCGTTTTCTGGACAAATCGCCATTCGTTCTGCACAAACTGGCGAGCGCATCGCCATCGACGGCAAAGTGCTGGAGATGGTCGACCTGAGCCAACTCGAGGTCGAAGTGCCCGTGAGCGCCAGCGACTCCATCGACATCGCATTGGGTCAAACGGCAACGCTCAAAGTCGAAGATCGCGCCGAGCCCCTTGTTGCCAAAGTCAAACGCATCAGCCCCAGCGCTCAAGCAGGCAGCCGCAGCGTGTTGATTTATTTGAGTCTGGACAAACCGCAAGGCTTGCGACACGGCTTGTTTGCCAAAGGCACCTTGGCGCTGCGCGATGTCAAAACCCTGGCCGTGCCTCTGAGCGCGGTTCGCACCGACAAGACCTTGCCTTACGTGCAAATCGTCACCGCTGTCGATGGCAAATTGCAAGTCAGCCATCAAAGTGTCAGCTTGGGCGCGCGGGGTTTTGTTTCGCAAGCACCCGATGCACAGCCTTGGGTTGGTGTCAGCGGTTTGGCGCCAGGCACGCAAGTGCTCAAAGGTGACGTGGGCGCCTTGCGCGAAGGCACGTTGCTGCACACCACCCCCTCCAACAACGCTCAGTAAGGCCTGCGCATGTGGTTCACACGAGTCAGTCTTCAAAACCCAGTTTTCGCCACCATGGTGATGTTGGCGTTGGTGGTGTTGGGCGCTTTTTCATACCAGCGCTTGCAAATCGACCAGTTCCCGAATGTGGACTTTCCGGTGGTGGTGATCACCACCGAATACCCCGGCGCCTCGCCCGAAATTGTGGAGAGCGAAGTCAGCAAAAAAATCGAAGAAGGCGTGAACTCTGTGGCAGGCATCAATGCCCTGACTTCACGCAGCTACGAAGGTTTGTCGGTGGTCATCGTTGAATTTCAACTGCAAATTGACGGTCGCAAAGGCGCAGACGATGTGCGCGAAAAAATTGCCAGCGTGCGCCCCAAACTGAACACCGATGTCAAGGAGCCCCGCGTGTCTCGCTTTGACCCTGCCAGTCGCGCCATTTGGTCGTTGGCGGTGGTGCCAGATGCGAGCAAACTGCCTGCGGGTCTGCAAGCGCCTTCTGCGGTTGAGTTGACCAATTGGTCAGACCAAGTCTTGAAAAAACGGCTTGAAAACGTGCGGGGCGTGGGCTCTGTCAGTGTGGTGGGTGGCACCAAACGGGAAATCAATCTCTACCTCAACCCGCAAGCCATGGAGTCGCTGGGCGTGAGTGCTGACCAAGTTGCGGCGGCGGTCACCACCGAAGCCAAAGACTTGCCCGTGGGTTCGGTGCGGTCGTTGCAACAAGATCGCGTGATTCAAGTCCAAGGCAGCCTCAAACGCCCCGAAGATTTTGGTCAAATCATTGTGGCGCGCAAAAACACCACGCCGGTTCGTTTGTCGCAGGTCGCGCGCGTCAATGACGGCGGCCAAGAAATCGACAGCTTGGCCTTGTACAACGGCGAACGCACCTTGCTGCTCACGGTGCAAAAAGCGCAGGACGAAAACACCATTGAGGTGATTGACGCGCTCAACAAAACCATCGAAGAAGTCAAGACCCGATTGCCAGCAGGCGTGCGCCTCGAAGCGGTGCAAGACGCCTCAAGGCCGATTCGCGTTGCGGTGGACAACGTCAGACACACCTTGGTCGAAGGTGCGATCTTGACGGTGCTGATTGTGTTTTTGTTTTTGAACTCTTGGCGCTCAACCGTGATCACGGGCTTGACTTTGCCCATCGCCATCATCGGAACGTTTTTGTTCATGAACATGTTTGGCTTCACCATCAACATGATCACCTTGATGGCCTTGAGCTTGTGCGTGGGGCTGTTGATTGACGACGCCATCGTGGTGCGCGAGAACATCGTGCGCCATGTGCAAATGGGCAAAAGCGCTTACCAAGCTTCGCTTGACGGCACCGAAGAAATTGGCTTGGCGGTGCTGGCCACCACCTTGTCCATCGTGGCGGTGTTCTTACCCATTGGTTTCATGGGCGGCATCATTGGCAAGTTTTTTCACGAGTTTGGGCTGACCATCGTGGCGGCGGTCATGATTTCGATGTTTGTCAGCTTCACGCTTGACCCCATGCTTTCGTCGGTTTGGCATGACCCAGCGATTCACGCGCACGGCGTGCACGACACCCAAACGCTGTATGGCCGCACGATAGGTCGCGTCACCACTTGGTTTGAACACAGCACCGACCAACTCAGCGAGTTCTACCAAAGCATCTTGGCTTGGTCGTTGCAACACAAACGCGCCACGCTGGGGCTGGCCGCGTTGACCTTTGTGGTGAGTGTGTTGATGGTGCCGTTGCTGGGCACCGAGTTCGTGCCCAAGGCTGACTTTTCAGAAACCTCTGTCACCTTCTACACGCCAGTTGGCTCCTCGTTGGAAGTGACCGAATCGCGTGCCAAACAAGTCGAAGCCATCATTCGTGAGTTTCCAGAGACACGCTACACCTTGTCCACCATCAACACCGGCAACGCCAACGGAAAGATTTACGCCAACGTGTATGTGCGCTTGGTGGATCGAAAAAATCGACAACGCAATGTGGATGAAATGTCGGCCGTGCTGCGGGAAAGACTCAAACGCGTGCCCGGCATCACCGTCACGCACGCGGGCTTGCTCGACAGCGTGGGCGGCAACAAGCAGGTGGAGTTTTCGCTGCAAGGCACCGACTTGAAAGAGTTGGAGCGCTTGACCACCGTGGTCATGGACAAGGTCAGAGCCATTCCAGGCCTGGTCGATTTGGATTCCAGCGTCAAGCCCAACAAACCCACGATTGAAGTGCGCGTTCAACGCGAAGCCGCCAATGACTTGGGTCTGTCTTTGGGCAGCATTGGCAATCAATTGCGCACCTTGGTGGCCGGTCAAACCGTCGCCACTTGGCGCGCCGCAGACGATCAAACCTACGATGTCAACGTGCGCTTGGCACCGCAATCGCGCGACGCCATCCAAGACATTGAACGCTTGCCTTTCACCGTGGGCGTCAATGCCGATGGATCCGCCCGCATCGCGCGACTCAACCAAGTGGCGGAGGTGGTCGAGAGCACAGGCTCCAACCAAATCAACCGCCGCGACTTGATGCGCGAAGTGGCCATCAACGCCAACGTCTTCAACCGATCGGCGGGTGAGGTGTCCAACGACATCCGCAAAGTGATGGACAGCATCGCCTTGCCGCCGGGCTACAAATACCAATTCAGCGGTTCGACCAAAAACATGCAAGAGTCCTTCGCTTATGCGGTGTCGGCTTTGGTGCTGGCGATCATCTTCATCTACATGATCTTGGCCAGCCAATTCAAAAGCTTTTTGCAGCCCATGGCCTTGATGACCGCCCTGCCCTTGACCCTCATTGGCGTGGTGCTGGCGTTGCTGATGTTTGGTTCGAGCTTGTCCATGTTTTCGGTCATTGGCATGGTCATGCTGATGGGCTTGGTGACCAAAAATGCGATTTTGCTGGTGGACTTTGCCATTCGCGCGCGCTTGGACACCACCTTGCCCGATGGCAGCGTTCAAACGGGTCTGAATCGCACCGACGCCTTGCTTTTGGCGGCACGGGTGCGCTTGCGACCGATTTTGATGACCACCTTGGCCATGATTTTTGGCATGGTGCCGCTGGCCTTTGCGATTTCAGAA
>CAIYFE010000275.1 GCA_903925445.1 uncultured Burkholderiales bacterium
AATGAATTCAAAATTTTCAAACAATTTGGGCAAACTCGCGTCAAATTTGGAGCCTGACTGCACTGCGTTGACTCGACGTTCTTTGCTGGTTGCAGGATCACTGCTGGTGGTCAATTTATCGGGGTGTGACAGCGGGGAAAACCCAGTGCGCAAAGTCCCTCGAGCGCCGTTGGTCAACACCGGGACTGTTTCAACACTGGTTCCGGGAGCCTCGTTTGCTTCTCCGCACGGCGTCGCCGTTGATTCCGTTGGCAATGTGTATGTGAGCGATACAGGCACGGGATCCATCAAAAAAATTGACCTCACCAACACAGTGACCACAATTGCTTCGTCACTGAATCAACCCTACGGCTTGGCCGTGGATGCCAACAACAATGTGTACGTCGCCGAAACAGGCGCCCAACGCATTCGCAAGATTGACAGCTCAGGCGTGGTCACGGTTTTTGCGGGGTCAGGTTCCGCGGGCAGCACCAATGGGCAAGGTACGGCGGCATCATTTTGGTATCCAACTGGGATTGCCATCGATCCCAACGGCATTCTGTACGTTGTGGACCAAGGAGGTAGCTTGATTCGAAAAATTGATGCATCGGCGAATGTGACAACGCTGGCGGGCAAGGGCTCCACCGGCAATGCCAATGGGTTAGGAACCTCGGCATCCTTTTACCAACCGTATGGCTTGGCTGTTGATGCCAACAACCGATTGTTTGTGGCTGATACAAACAACAATTTGGTTCGCTTGGTTGACACCAGCACGGGCATGGTCAGCACCTATGCAGGTTCTGGCTCAGCGGGCAGCACGAACAGTGCTACCCCAACGGGTGCGAGCTTTTCTTACCTGTCGGGTGTGGCTGTTGATGCAGACGGCAACGTCTACGTAGCAGATCAATACAGCAACTCCATCCGCAAGATCGACGCCACGGGGGTTGTGACGACCTTGGCTGGATCCAGCATCGGGAATGCAGATGGGCAAGGATCAGCGGCCAAGTTCAACGCGCCTTTTGGTGTGTGTGTTGATGCCCTGGGCCGCGTGTATGTGGCCGATACTTTCAACAACAAGATTCGTTTGATTCAATAAATCTTGAGCCACTGCACAAGCGGCCAGCGGGCGTTGGCTGCTTCAAAGCTGTTTGACCAGCACCAAGCTTTTGCGATCCCAGTTGTATTTGCGCTTGCGGGCTTCGGGCAGCCAGTCGGGGTCGACTTGTACGAAGCCGCGTTTCAAGAACCAGTGCTTGGTGCGGGTGGTCAAGACAAAAATGCTTTTGAGTCCTTTGTTGCGGGCGCGTTGCTCGACCCGTTTGAGGACTTTTTCGCCGTCGCCTTGGCCTTGTGACTGAGGCGAAACAGTGAGTGCGGCCATTTCTGCTGTCTTGGCTTCTGGGTAAGGGTAGAGCGCGGCGCAGGCAAAAATGACGCCGTCGTGTTCGATGACAGTGTATTGCCCCACGTCGCGCTCGATTTCGTTGCGATCGCGTTTGACCAAACTGCCGTCTTTTTCGAAGGGCTCGATCAGTTGCAAGATGCCACCCACGTCTTCATGCGTGGCTTCGCGCAGGCTTTCGAGTTTTTCGTCCACCACCATCGTGCCGATGCCGTCGTGCATGTAGATTTCTAGCAGCAACGATCCATCGACTGCAAACGGCAAGATGTGGCTGCGTTCCACGCCGGCTTTGCAGGCTTTGACGCAATGCTGGAGATAAAACGCAATGTCTGAAGGGTTGGAGCTGGCGGGCAGTTGCGCCAAAAGTTTTTCGGCGGCATCCAAAGGCAACTCGGTGTCAATCGGGTTGTCTTCGCTGCTGGGCTGGCTGGGGTCAACCGGCACGCCTGCGGTTTCTGTGACAAACAACAACTTGTCGGCTTGCAGGGCAATGGCCACCGAGGTTGCGACTTCTTCCATCGCCAGATTGAAAGCTTCGCCTGTGGGCGAAAACCCAAAAGGCGAGAGCAACACCATGGAGCCATTGGACAAGGTTTGTGCAATGCCGCCCACATCCACTTTGCGCACCAAGCCCGAGTGCTGAAAATCCACGCCATCCACGATGCCAATGGGGCGCGCGGTGATGAAGTTGCCCGAAATCACCCGCACCGTGGAGCCCGCCATGGGCGTGTTGGGCAAGCCCTGGCTGAAGGCGGCTTCAATTTCGTAGCGCAATTGACCGGCTGCTTCTTCGGCGCAATCCAGAGCCACGCTGTCGGTGATGCGCATGCCGTGTGAGTACTGAGGCGCATGGCCTTTGGCCAGCAATTGCTCGTTGACTTGCGGCCTGAATCCGTAGACCAACACAATGCGCACGCCCATGCTTTGGATGAGCGCCAAGTCTTGCGCCAAGTTGGGCAGTTTGCCTGCCGCAATCGCCTCGCCCGCGATGCCCACCACAAAGGTTTTGCCTCGGTGCATGTGGATGTAAGGCGCAACCGAACGAAACCAAGGCACGAAGGTGAAGTTAAAGACGTTGGACATGTGGCTGAGCTGGGGCTGTGTCAAAGGTGGCAAGGGATAATCGCGGATTGTCTACTAAAAGTTTGTGCCCTCCGTGAACCGCCCCGAGCCCTTGTCAACCGCCTTGAAGATTGAGTTTGACCCGTCCTTGCCCGTCTCAGCGCGTCGCGAGGAAATCATGGCGGCCATGCAGGCGCACCAAGTCATCATCGTCTGCGGTGAAACGGGCTCAGGCAAAACCACGCAGTTGCCCAAAATGGCGCTCATGCTAGGGCGCGGTCAGCCCAAGGTTGGCAGCGATGGGCGTGCGGCTCGGCGCCAAATCATTGGCCACACGCAACCCCGACGCATTGCGGCCAGTTCGGTGGCCAAACGCATTGCCGAAGAACTCAAAACGCCGTTGGGCGACGTGGTGGGCTACAAAGTTCGGTTTCAGGATCGGCTGAGCAAAGACGCCAGCGTCAAGTTGATGACCGATGGCATTTTGTTGGCCGAAACGCAAACCGATCCACTGCTCAAGGCGTACGACACCCTGATCATCGATGAGGCGCACGAGCGCAGTTTGAACATTGATTTTTTGCTGGGCTACTTGCGCGAAATACTGCCGCGTCGCCCCGACCTCAAGGTCATCGTGACTTCGGCCACCATCGATGCCGATCGCTTTGCACAACACTTTGCTTCGGCCCAAGGTCCAGCGCCGGTGTTGATGGTGTCGGGGCGTACTTTTCCGGTGGAGATGCGTTATCGCCCCTTTGAAGAAAGCCGCGATGTCGACCTGAACACGGCCATTGCCAGCGCGGTGGACGAGTTGTGGCAGCACCCCAGCCAGCAAGGCGATATTTTGGTGTTCTTGCCCGGCGAGCGCGAAATTCGAGAAGCAGCAGATCACTTGCGCGGCCATCTCAGCCATTCGCCTGTGTTGCGCGGCGCCGAAGTGCTGCCCTTGTTTGCGCGCTTGTCGCAAGCCGAACAAGACCGTGTGTTTGATTCGCACGCCGGGCGGCGCATCGTGTTGGCGACCAACGTGGCCGAAACCTCCTTGACCGTGCCAGGCATCCGCTATGTGATTGACACGGGAACAGCGCGTGTCAAGCGTTACAGCTGGCGCAGCAAAGTCGAGCAGCTCATGGTCGAGCCCATCAGCCAAGCCGCTGCCAACCAACGTGCGGGTCGATGCGGTCGGGTGGCCAATGGCATTTGCATTCGTCTGTACGACGAATTGGATTTCAACGGCCGCGCCAAATTCACCGATCCCGAAATTTTGCGCAGCTCGCTGGCAGGCGTGATCTTGCGCATGAAATCTTTGCATCTGGGCGATGTCGAGCGTTTCCCCTTTTTAGAAGCGCCACGCCCCAAAGCCATTGCCGACGGCTACCAACTGTTGAGTGAACTTGGCGCTGTGGACGACGCCCATGAACTCACACCAATCGGCCAAACCTTGTCCAAATTGCCCTTGGATCCACGCGTGGGTCGCATGATTTTGGAGGCGCGGGATCGACAAGCGCTGGACGAGGTGTTGATCATCGCCTCCGCCTTGAGCGTGCAAGATGTGCGAGACCGTCCCATGGAAGCGCAAGCCGCCGCCGATCAAGCGCATGCCAAGTTTGACGACGATCGCAGCGAATTCAGCGGCTACTTGACCTTGTGGAAATGGCTCGACAGCGCGCGCGGTGGCAAAGACAACGCCCACAAACTCAGCAACCGCCAATATGAAGCCTTGTTGCGTCAAAACTTCATCAACGTGCGTCGCGTGCGCGAATGGCGCGACACCCACACCCAACTTCACACAGTGGTGGCCGAACACAAATGGCGCTTGAACACGCTGCCTGCCAGCTATGAGCAATTGCACCTGTCCATGTTGGCAGGTTTGTTGGGCAACGTTGGCTGCAAGCTCGAGGACGACGAGGCCTACCTTGGCGCGCGAGGCATCAAGTTTTATCGACATCCTGGGGCGCATTTGCGTAAAAAGCCGGGTCGCTGGTTGGTTGCTGCCGAGTTGGTCGAGACCACCCGCTTGTTTGGCCGGGGGTTGGCCAACATCGAGCCGCAGTGGTTGGAGCAAGTGGGCGCGCATTTGCTCAAAAAGCAGTTGCTCGACCCGCATTGGGAAAAAAAGGCCGGCGAAGTGGTGGCCTTGGAGCGGGCAACGCTGTATGGCTTGGTGGTTTACAACGGACGCCGCCGGCCTTACGGCAACATCGATCCGCGTGGCGCGCGAGAACTTTTCATCCGTGAGGCCTTGGTCAACGGCGATTGGGACACTCAATTGCCATTTCTAGCCGCCAACTTGAAACTGGTGGCCAAGGTCGAAGAGCTGGAACACAAATCGCGCCGACAAGATGTGTTGGTCGATGACGCGCTGATCTTCGCCTTCTACGACGCGCACATTCCGCCCGAAGTCTTCAATGGCCGTTTGCTTGAGCAGTGGTGGCGCGCTGCATCCCGCCAACAACCTCAATTGCTGTTGTTGACACGCGAAGAGCTGATGCGCCACGAGGCCGCAGGCGTCACCACCCAAGCGTTTCCCAAAACGCTGCGCTTGGGCGGTGTGGATTGCAAGGCCAGCTACTTGCACCAACCCGGCGACGCCCGCGATGGCGTGACGATTGATGTGCCAATTTTTGTGCTCAACCAAGTCAGCGAAGAGCGCTGCGAATGGCTGGTGCCCGGCATGCTCAAAGACAAAGTGCAAGCCTTGCTCAAAAGCCTGCCGCAAAAACCGCGCTCACGATTTGTTCCTCTGCCCGAGTCCGCCACGCGATTGGCGCAAGCCTTGTCTGAGCCAGAACTGTTTGGCAGCGGCTCGCTGACCGATGTGCTGCTCAAACGCGTGCGCGACGAAACCAGCTTGGACGTCAAGCGGGCTGATTTCAAACTCGACATGCTGCCCGCCCATTTGTTCATGAACCTGCGGGTGGTGGATGAACACGGTCGCCAGCTGGGCATGGGGCGCAATTTAGGTGCTTTGAAGGCCGAATGGGGCGCGCAGGCGCGTGGGGCTTTTCAGGCCTTGGCGCAGCTCAAGCATTTGTCGCCAGCAGCTTCACCGGATGCGGGTGAGTCGCCCTCGCAGCCCAAGCCCAACACACCGGATCGTTCACCCTCTGGCGCTGCGGGTCAGGCTGCGTCGCGTCCATCTGCATCGGCGGGTGCGTTGGCCGATGCGCGCTACACGGCTTGGACGTTTGGTGAACTGCCGGAGTTGATGGAAATTCGCAAAGGAGCCCAAACCTTGGTGGGGTTTCCTGCTTTGGTGGACGGCTTGGATGCCGTCACCATCGAAGTGTTTGACGAGCCCGAAGTGGCCGCCGCAAAACATCGCCAAGGCTTGCGCCGTTTGTTTGCCTTGCAAATCAAAGACGCGCTCAAATACTTGGAAAAAAACCTACCCGACTTGCAAAAAATGTCGGTGGCCTACATGAGCCTGGGCAGCGCCGATGAATTGACGCAACACATCTTGGACATTGCGCTGGATCGCGCTTTTTTGCTTGACCCACTGCCCACGTGCGAGGTCGATTTCAAACGCCGCTTGGAGGAAGGGCGAGGGCGCTTGACGCTCATCGCCAACGAAGTCGCGCGTTTGACCGCCACCGTGTTGAGCGAATTTGCCGCCGCTTCGCGCAAGCTCAAGGACACCAAAATCAGCCCCGACAGCGTGGCCGATGTGACGCAGCAGTTGCAGCGCTTGATGGGCAAACGCTTTCTCAGCGACTCGCCCTACACCCAATTGCAGCACTTTGCCCGTTACTTGAAAGCCATTGTTTTGCGCTTGGACAAACTGCGCGCCGATCCGGCGCGTGACGCCACCAAGCTGGCTGAACTCAAACCCTTGGAGCAAAAATATTGGCGCTTGGTTGCCGAGCGCAAGGGCGTGAGCGACGCCCGCATGCAAGAGTTTCGCTGGCTGTTGGAAGAGTTGAGGGTGAGCTTTTTTGCCCAAGAACTGCGCACGCCCCAACCCGTCAGCGTCAAGCGGCTAGAAAAAGCCTGGGCGCAATTGGGTCATTGAGGCGCATTACAAGCGCGCCAATCGTCCCAAGGCCAGCTTCAAGGTCTCGTCTTTTTTGGCGAAGCAAAACCGCACCACGCGTTGGTCAAAGTGGTCGGCATAAAACGCAGACAAAGGAATAGCAGCCACGCCGATTTCAGTGGTCAGCCATTTGCAAAATTCAGCTTCGCTCAGGTTTTTTTCCGGCACGCCTAGTTTGTCGATGCGCACGCACTGAAAGTAACTGCCCTCAGACGCCAGCAGCTCAAACTTGGTGTGCGCCAAACCTTGGCGAAACAAATCGCGTTTGGCGGCGTAAAACGCAGGCAGCTCTAGGTAAGGCTTGGGGTCTTGCATGTAAGTCGCCAAACCGTATTGAACCGGTGTGTTGACGGTGAACACGTTGAACTGATGGACCTTGCGAAATTCCGCACTCAAGACCGCCGGTGCAGCCACGTAGCCAACTTTCCAACCCGTCACGTGGTAGGTCTTGCCAAAGCTGGAGACGATGAAAGCACGGTCGGCCAAACCAGGAAAACTCGAAGCGCTCAAATGTTGCAAGGGCGCGTAGACCATGTGCTCATAGACTTCGTCGCTGATGAGCAAGATGTTGGTAGGCGCCAGCAGCTCTTGCAGTTGGAGCATTTCATCTTGCGTCCACACGGTGGCGCTGGGGTTGTGCGGCGAGTTGACGATGATGGCGCGCGTTTTGGGCGTGATGGCCGCTGCGATCTTGTCAAAGTCAGGCCGAAACGTGCCGGGCGTCAGGGGAACGCGAACCGCCACACCACCGGCCATGTCGATGTTGGGGATGTAGCTGTCGTAGCAAGGCTCCAACACAATGACCTCATCGCCCGCCCGTACCACGGCCAAGATGCAACTCAAAATGGCTTGGGTTGCACCCGCGGTGACCGTGATTTCGGTGGTCGGGTCGTAGCGGTAGTGATAGAGCTGCTCGACTTTGTTGGCAATCGCTTCGCGCAACACCGGCACGCCTGTCATGGGCGGATATTGGTTCAGGCCACGCTGCATGGCATCGCTCACGCACTGCACCAGTTTTGGATCGCAATCGAAGTCTGGAAAGCCTTGTCCTAAGTTGACCGCGTTTTTTTCGGTGGCCAACGCCGACATGACCGTGAAAATGGTGGTGCCAACCTTGGGAAATTTTGTCTCGATGTGCGGTGTGCTCATGGCGTTGTGGTGTGTGTTTACATGTCAAAGTCGTTGGCGTGGCCTTCGAGCGCTTTGAGGATCAGGTTTCTATCCAAGCGATCGCTCAACAAAGCGGCAAAGTCATACACGAAGTGTCGCAAATACGAGCCCCGTTTGAATGCCACGCGCGCGACATTGCGGCCAAACAATTGCGCGCCAGGACGCACCACCAAGTTGTCATCCGACTGATCTTTCATGGCCATCTCGGCCACGATGCCAATGCCCAAACCCAGCGTGACATAGGTTTTGATCACATCTGAATCAATGGCTTCCAGCGCAATGCGGGGCGTGATTTGCTTGGCAGCAAAGGCTTTGTCAATGCGCGTGCGACCCGTGAAAGACGGGTGGTAGGTGATGAGGGCTTCTTGCCCCAAATCTTCCAGCGTGATGCGGGTTTTGCTGGCCAAGGGGTGCGCCTTGGGAATGATCAGCACGTGCTCCCATTCGTAGCAAGGCAAGGTGACCAACTCTGGGTAATCGGCCAAAGACTCGGTGGCCATGCCGATTTCTGCTACTTCGTCGATCAGCATTTGCGCCACTTGCGAGGGCGCGCCTTGGTGCAAGCTGACGTTGACTTGGGGGTAGGCCTGGCGCAACTTGGCCACGGGAACCGGCAACACATACCGCGCTTGGGTGTGGGTGGTGGCGATGGACAAGGTGCCGCTGTCTTGTTGGCTGAATTGTTCGCCGATGCGTTTTAAGTTGCCCAATTCGCGCATGATGACATCGATGCTTTTGAGCACATGCTGACCGGGCTCGGTCACGCGTTTGAGTCGTTTGCCGTGGCGCGCAAAAATTTCGATGCCCAATTCTTCTTCCAACTCGATGATGGCCTTGGACACCCCGGGCTGCGAGGTGTGCAAAGACTTGGCCACCTCGGTCAGGTTGAGGTTGCGTCGAACGGCTTCTTGAACGAATCGAAATTGGTGCAGGTTCATAGATGACGGCTTTGAAAGTCGTCATTATGCCTTGGCGATCTAACGAGGGGCTTTCTTATGCGAGAGAGCCAAGTCAGCCAATAAATCCAACAAAGCGGCTTGTTCGCCCACGGCGCTTTGGCAGTTGATCTCAACTGCGGGATGGGCGCGCCGCAATGCTTCAACCAAAACGGGCAGGTCTTCGCGGGCGTGTTTCCCAACGCCCAAAAACATCGGCACGATGCACAACTCCGTAGCGCCTTGGTCGATCAACTGTTGCGCAGCTTGCGGCAAATCGGGTTGGGTGAGTTCAAGGTAAGCGCAGGCCACCAGCACCTTGGCGTCGCGCGTCTGAATGCGTTGGGCAACCGCTTGGATGGGTTGGTGCCACAGCGGATCACGCGAACCATGCGCAAACAAAATGATGGCGTACATGGTCTTATTGCCTCACCACCAACCAACCAAACGCCCCCAAAGACAGCGCGCTGTAGAGCATGCCCGGCGCTGCTGCCGCAAACCAAGGCGACCAATTGTTCAAGTTGCCCACGTAACCAAACACGTTGTTGAGCAAGAAAAAACTGATGCCAGCCAACACGCCTAAAAACACATGGCTGGTGATGTTGCCGCTTCGAAAGTGCAAATACCCAAACGGCAAGGCCAGGGTGATCATCACCAAGCAGCTCAGCGGGTAGAAAACTTTTTTCCAGAACTCGATTTCAAAACGTTGGGCGACTTGGCCGTTGTCGTTCAAGTGCTGAATGTATTGAAACAAATCAATCGTGCTCATGCGCTCGGGATTGAGCAGCGCCACAGAAATCATCTCCGAGGTAATGTTGGTCTCCCACTTCAACTCGGCCAGTGTGCTGCGGTTGATGCTGGGGTGATCACCTTCGCGCAGGCTTTGAGTTTTGTCCACATCGTGCAGGGTCCAAGTGGATTGGTCGTCGATGCTGGCCCAAGCTGCTTGGGTCAACGACACCCATTGGCCGTTGTTGTCGAATTCAAAAATTCGGATTTGCAGCGGTTGACCATCGGCTGAGAGTTTGCCAATGTTGACCGAGTAGTGCTGCTGGTTGTGCCGCTCACGCAGCCAAGCGCCGGTTTGCCCAACGGAAATTTCGTTCAAATAGCGCGCCTTGAGCAGCTGCGCGTATTTGGAGCTGATGGGCGTGATGTAGTCGCCCATGACAAAGGTGAGCGCCACAAACGCCAAACCCAAGGCCAGCAACATGCGCAAGGCTGGTGCGGGCGAAAGCCCGCTGGTGCGCAAAATTGTGAATTCTGAACTTTGCGCAAAGCGAGCCATCACAAAAATAGAACCAATCAGCAGCGAGATGGGCAGCAACTCATACAAATGGTTGGGAATCAGCAAGAGCACGAAGGTCAATGCGTGTTTGAGTTCGTAATGGTTGCCGTTGTGGTTGATGTTTTGCAACTCATCGACAAAATCGAAAAAGAAAAACAAGGCTGTAAAGCCGAGCACCACAAAAGCCACGGCCATCAAAATTTCGTTGTAGATGAGCTTGCGCAGCGTCTTCATGCCAATTCCTTGCGGGACAAACGCGGCAAGAGCAAGCGTCGCACATGCCAATTGTTGGTTCGCGCCAAGAGCAACAAAAAGCTGGCCGCAAAAGCGCCACCATGCAACATGAGCATGTAGTTGAGCAAGGGCACTTTGCCCAAGGTGATCCAGCTGTTGCCCAAGTTGATGAAGTTGTAATAAATCATGAAAACAAAAAATGCCAACGCAAAATTGCCGCTTCGGCCTACGCGGGGGTTGGCGCTGGTGATGGACAAGGCAAGAAAAGGCAAATTCAAAGCAGCCAAGGCAATGCCCAGTCGCCAAGACAACTCGCCTTGGTGAACCAGCGTTGGATCTGCAATCAAGCTCAAGGTCGCAATGGAAGCATTCGAGGCATTGCTGACTACTTTGACGTCTTGCCCAATGCGGCTGCCGTAGCTTTTGAATTCGCTGACCTTGATGTCCATCTCGCCCGCCATGCGTTCAATGCGTTGGCCGCTTTGCAACATCAAAAATCGCTCGTCTTCAATGAGTTGGATGTCGCCCGTTTTGGCCGAGGTCATGGAGTTTTTGCCGTTTTCATTGGCGGCAATGAAAATGTTTTTGCCAGTTTTGTTCTCGACCGAATCTTTGTCCACGAAGAACACTTTGGTGCCATTGGCCGATTCTTGGAATTGTCCGGGCGTGACGCGCTCGAGGTCGCCGCGTCGCTCAAAGCGCTCACGCAACTCGCTGATTTCGGTGTTGGACCAAGGCCAAATGACCAACACCAACACAGACACAATGGCAATCAAAGGCCAAGAAAACGAGGTGATGGGTTTTAAAAAAGAGGTCAGCGCTCTGCCGCTGGAGAGCCAAACCACCATTTCGCTTTCCAGATAAATCCGAGACAGCGTACCCACCGTGGCAATGAACAGGCTCATGGTCATGATGGTGGGCAAATGCCCCAGCATGGTGAAGCCGATGATCAAGTTGACTTCAGATGGATTGATCACACCTTGCGCGGCGTGTCCCAAAATCCGGATGATCATCATGGTGATGACGATCGTGACCATGACAACCAGTGTTGCGCCAAAGTTGCGCGATAACTCTTTGCGAATGGTGGAATGGAAAAGCATGTGGATCAATCAAAGACGGCATTATCGACGCCAAGCCGGAGGGGGTAGCCCAAGATCTTAGAATGTCTGGCGCTGCAAGGATGTTAGACAGCGCAATTTCAAGACTGACACTAAAAATGAATGCTGCACCCAGCGACAATTTGATAAGTATAGTAATTCCTGCTTATAACGAAGAAGATGTGCTGCACGAGCTGCATCGCAGGCTCAAGCTTGTGTTGAACGCGCTGGACATGCGCCACGAAATCATTTACGTGGACGATGGCAGCAAGGACGCGACGGTTGAAATCATCAAGTCGTTTCGTGCCAACGACCCCAGCGTGGGTTTGATCAAGTTGTCGCGCAATTTCGGCAAAGAAATTGCCTTGACCGCCGGCTTGCACGGCACCCTGGGCGATTGCGTGATCGTGATTGACGCCGATTTGCAAGACCCTCCCGAGCTCATCCCGCAAATGGTGGCAGCTTGGCGCGAAGGCGCCGAAGTCGTCAACATGCGCCGAAATTCCAGAGCTGGCGAGACCTTGTTCAAAAAATGGTCAGCCCACACCTACTACCGAATTTTGAATAAATTGAGCGATGTGCCCATTCCAGAGGATGTGGGCGATTTCCGCTTGATGAGCCGAAAAGTCATTCAAGCGCTCAATGCGCTGCCCGAGAGCAACCGCTACATGAAGGGCTTGTTTGCTTGGGTGGGCTTTCAACAAGTGACGCAGCTGTACGACCGCGATGCGCGCGCTGCGGGTTTGGTCAAGCAAAACTATCCCAAATTGATTGGCTTGGCGTTGGAGGGCATCACTTCTTTTTCAGTCAAGCCTTTGCGCATCATTTCGCTGGTGGGATTTATGTGTGCCTTGGTGGCATTTGGCATGACCGCGTTTTATTTGCTCAAAGCGATCTTCATGGGTGACTCGGTGCGGGGCTTTCCTACCTTGATCGTTTCCTTGTTCTTTTTGGGTGGTTTGCAGTTGGTCAGCATCGGCATCTTGGGGGAGTATTTGGGACGCATGTTCATTGAAACCAAGCGCAGGCCTTTGTATTTCATCGATGAGCAGCTGCTTTCTCATCGTCCAACGGGTGAAAACAAATAATGGGTGCATGGGCTCAACAAGACAAGGCCACAAAGTTTTTGTGGTTCAGCTTTGCACTTTTGTTGCTGATTCGCTTGCTCTCCATGGGTTGGTATCCGCTCATGGATTCGACCGAGGCGCGTTACGCCGATGTGGCGCGTCGGATGGTTGAAAAATCGGATTGGATCACTTTGTGGTTCACCGATACCGATCCTTTTTGGGGCAAACCACCATTTTCTTTTTGGCTCACGGCGCTGTCCTTCAAGTTATTCGGGCAAAACGAATTTGCTGCGCGATTGCCGCATTTTTTAAGCAGTTTGGGTGTTGTGGCCTTGGCGTTGTATCCCGTCAAAAACCGAGGCAAGCGTTGGATTTTGCATGTCAGCGTGCTCTTGTTCGCCGCTTTGCTGTTCATGGTGTCATCGGCAGCCGTCATCACCGACATGACGCTGACTTTGGGCTCAACCTTGGTGATGGTGAGCGTGTGGCAATTGCTTCAATCGCCTGAAAATTCAAAGTCAAACCTTCAATGGCATGGGTGGATGGGCTTGGGTTGGGTGATTGGCTTTTTGGCCAAAGGGCCTTTGGTGCTGGTGGTTTGCGGCGCTCCCATTTTTCTTTGGGCGCTTTACCAAAAACAACTGTTGATTTTGTGGACTCGCATCGCCTGGATCAAAGGCTTGTTGGGCGTGATGCTGTTCACACTGCCTTGGTACATCTTGGCTGAACTGAAAACGCCCGGATTTTTGAATTACTTCATCGTGGGCGAGCATTTCCAACGTTTCGTGGACACGGCGTGGGCGGGCGACAAATACGGGGTTGCCCATGCTGAAACCCGTGGCGAAATTTGGTTCGATGCCTTCATTGCCACCTTGCCTTGGCCGCTGTTGCTGCCCCTCTTGGCGATCATTGCAAAAATCAGATCGCTGCCAAAGGCGCCCAGCCTGACGCTCAACACGCAAGGTGAACATTCCTATTGGTTGTTGTGGGGTTTGTGGCCCTGCGTTTTCTTTACTTTCTCAGGCAATATTTTGTGGACCTACGTGTTGCCGGGCTTGCCAGCATTGGCCATCTTGTTGGCGTTTTGGACGACGCGAATCAAAAGCTCAGCCGTTGAATGGGTCTTGAGTTGCGGTGTTTTAGCGACTTTGGCGGGACTTTTGTTCTACGTTGATCAATGCCGAGACAGCGATTACGCGTATCGAAAAGTGACGGTTTCTGTGGTGAGCGACTATCAAAAGCGCGCACAGCACGCTGAGCCGCTCTATTTTTTTGGGGACGTGCCTTTTTCTGCCTCTTACTACACGCAAGGGCAGGCCAAGGTGTTTCACGATTGGGCAGAGCTGCCTGACTCAGCCTACGTCGTGTTCGATCAGCCCAACCCAGACGCTTGGCCGGCCGACATCAGAGCGCAGCTGACCTACCAGTCCAGCCACGGCGAAAGACAATTATTTTTGTGGCAAAAAGCCAAAACCCAATGACGCATTGAACAAGAGGGACACCCATGAATTTCGAACTCAAAGCCATCGATCTCAAATCCGCCACGCTGCCCAAAACCGACGCGCTGGTGATCTTGGTCCCCAACGATGTCAAGCCCTCACGCGATGCGTTGTCAGCGCTGATTCACGAGGCCAGCCAAAGTGCCAATTTCAAAGAATCGGCGGGCAAAGTCTTGAGCTTGTGGAAGCCCGCACCCGTAGCGGTGGATCGTTTGGTGTTGGTCTCTTGCGCATCGGCTCAGCCCAAACACATCCGACAAGCCATTCAAGCCGCGGCGCCTGCTATCAAAAACATCCAAGCCAAGCATGTGACCCTTTGCTTGCCAACTTGGGTGGACAACGCATTGACCGTTGCCATGCAAACCTTGGCCGAGGCCATGTATGTGTACACGGCTACCAAACCATCAGCCAAACCCAACAGCCTCAAACGGGTGGTGTTGGGTTTGCCTACCGCGCAAAGCGTGAAACAAGCCAAGCCCGAGTTTGCTTACGCTTGTGCTTTGGTGGCGGGCATCGCCAAAGCCAAAGAATGGGCAAATTTGCCCGCCAACCACGCCACACCTTCTGCCTTGGCCAAAGCAGCTCAAGCCTTGGCTCGAAACACCCACATGCGCTGCGAAGTACTTGGCCCCCGCGAGATTGCCAAATTGGGCATGGGTGCTTTCCAAGCCGTGGCGCAAGGCTCGCAAGAACCAGCGCGTTTCATCGTGCTGCATTACCAAGGCACGGCCAAAACCCAAGCGCCCACGGTCTTGGTGGGCAAGGGCATCACGTTTGACACCGGGGGTATTTCGATCAAACCTGCGGCGGGCATGGACGAAATGAAATTCGACATGTGTGGCGCAGCCAGCGTTTTGGGCACCTTTGAAGCCCTGGCGCATTTGAAACCGGCCATCAACGTCGTGGGCCTGATTCCTACTTGCGAAAACATGCCCAGCGGCACAGCCATCAAACCAGGCGATGTGGTCACCAGCATGGATGGTCAAACGATTGAAATTTTGAACACCGATGCCGAAGGGCGTTTGATTTTGTGTGACGCGCTGACCTACGCCAAACGTTTCAAACCCCAAGCCGTCATTGACATCGCCACCCTGACGGGCGCTTGCGTGGTGTCCTTGGGCGCGGTGCGAAGTGGATTGTTTTCACCTGCAGATGCGCTGGCTCAGGCGCTGATGGCAGCGGGCGATGCTTCACACGATTTGTGCTGGCGTCTGCCCTTGGACGACGAGTATGCAGAAGGCTTGAAATCTAACTTCGCCGACGTCGCCAACGTGGGCGGACGCGATGGTGGGGCGATCACAGCAGCTAAATTCTTGCAGCGCTTTGTCGGCGATATGCCTTGGGCGCATTTAGACATCGCTGGCTCGGCATGGAAAAGCGGCGTCAGCAAAGGTGCAACTGGAAGACCCGTGGGCTTGCTGCTCAACTTCTTGGTACACCAGCAAACCAACAGCCGCAAACGCACCAACGCATGACCGACATCGCTTTTCATTTCAATGCACCCGACAAACTGGCTTATGTTTGTCGATTGCTCAGAAAAGCCGTTCACGCAGGCGCCAAGTTGGTTGTGCAAGCCGACCCAGCCGCGTTGCAAGCCTTGGACACGCAACTGTGGGCTTTGTCGGTGACCGAATTTTTGCCACACTGTTTGTGGAATGCCCCAGCCGAGCAATTGGCGGCTTCGCCTGTTGTTCTTGTGCAAAATTTGAGTGAAGTGCAAAATTTGCCGCATCGGCAGGTTTTTGTTAATTTGTCGGATGAAGTAAGCTCCGGATTTGATGCATTTGAGCGTGTGATTGAGGTGGTCTCGCTGGACGAAGCGGATCGGCAAAACGCCCGTCGCCGATGGAAGCACTACACCGATCAAGGGTATGCCATCACCCGACACGATCTCAAATTGAAGGACACTTCGCCCTGATTTTTAGCTCTCATAGGAGGAAACATGCAAAAAACTTTCAAACTGACTTTGGTCGCATCTGTGCTGGCATGCGCCAGTGGCTTAGTCTTGTCACAAGAAGTGGTCAAGATTGGGCACGTCGGACCTTTGAGTGGCGCGATCGCTCACTTGGGCAAAGACAATGAAAACGGCGCACGTTTGGCCATTGAAGACCTCAACGCCAAAGGGCTGACCATTGGCGGTAAAAAAGTTAAATTTGAATTGGTCGCCGAAGACGATGCCTCCGATCCCAAGCAAGGCACGGCCGCCGCACAAAAATTGGTGGACGCCAAAGTCAACGGCGTGATCGGCCATTTGAACTCGGGCACCACCATTCCTGCTTCAAAAATCTACAGCGATGCAGGCATTCCTCAAATCTCCCCCTCAGCCACCAACCCCAAATACACCCGCCAAGGTTTTAAAACCACATTCCGCGTGGTCGCAGATGACGTGCATTTGGGTGGAACATTGGGACGTTATGCCGTCAAAGATTTGAAGGCCAAAAACATTGCGGTGATCGATGACCGCACCGCGTATGGCCAAGGCGTTGCCGAAGAGTTTGAAAAAGCCGCCAAAGCCTCAGGCGCCAACATCGTGGCGCATGAGTTCACGACCGACAAAGCCACCGATTTCATGGCCATTTTGACAACCATCAAGGGTAAAAAACCAGACGTAGTCTTCTTCGGCGGCATGGACGCGGTGGGTGGCCCAATGCTCAAGCAGATGAAGTCTTTGGGCATCAACGCCAAATTCATGGGCGGTGACGGTATTTGCACCTCGGAGTTGGTCAAGCTCTCTGCAGGCGCAATGTCAGACGGCCAAGTGGTTTGTGCTGAAGCCGGAGGCGTTGAAGGCAATCTGAAAAAAGCCTTTTATGAGTTCGGTGCCCGCTACGAGACCCGCTTCAAAGACGACGTCAAACTCTACGCACCTTACGTTTACGATGCGGTGTTTGTCATGGTCGATGCCATGCAACGCGCGAATTCAACCGATCCCGCCAAGTACTTGCCAGAGTTGTCCAAAGCCAACTTCAAGGGCGTGACAGGCACCATCGCGTTCGATGAAAAAGGCGATATCAAAAACGGCGCTTTGACCTTGTATACCTACAAAGCAGGAAAACGCGATTTGATCGCTGTTGTTCGTTGAGCCTCATCCGCCGCATAAAAAAACCACCTTCGGGTGGTTTTTTTATGCCATTGCCAAGCGTTTGAATTTGTAAAAAATCATTTAAAATCAACAGCTTGATATATTTTTATAGATTTGACATTAAAAAATATCAGATTTTTTCTAAAATTGTGTACACCAATTCAGTTGCTCGTGCGTTGTTTGCTCATTGAATGCATTGAGGGAGTCTTTGT
>CAIYFE010000276.1 GCA_903925445.1 uncultured Burkholderiales bacterium
ACCAACGTGATTGACCCTTGGGCGGGCAGCTACATGATGGAGTCGTTGACCCAAGAAATTGCCGACAAAGCGTGGGCCATCATCGAAGAAGTAGATGCCATGGGCGGCATGACCAAAGCGGTTGACAGCGGCTGGGCCAAACTCAAAATCGAAGCCGCAGCGGCCGAAAAACAAGCCCGCATCGACTCCGGCAAAGACGTGATTGTGGGTGTGAACAAATACAAACTCGCCAAAGAAGACCCGGTGGAAATTTTGGCGATTGACAACGTCAAAGTGCGCGACGGTCAAATCGAGCGCTTGAAAAAAATCAAAGCCAGCCGCGATAGCACCCAAGTGCAAGCGGCCTTGGATGCCTTGACGGCAGCGGCCGAATCCGGTCAAGGTAACTTGCTTGACTTGTCGATCAAAGCCATTCGTTTGCGCGCCACGGTGGGTGAAGTGTCCGATGCGCTGGAAAAAGTTTATGGGCGCCACCGCGCCGACACGCAAAAGGTGACTGGTGTGTACGCTGCTGCATATGACTCGGCCGAAGGCTGGGAACAACTGAAAAAAGAAATCAGCGAATTTGCCGACACCCAAGGTCGTCGTCCTCGCGTGATGATTGCCAAACTTGGCCAAGACGGGCATGACCGTGGTGCCAAAGTGGTGGCGACGGCCTATGCCGATTTGGGTTTTGATGTGGACATGGGGCCTTTGTTTCAAACCCCCGAAGAGTGCGCTCGCCAAGCCATCGAGAACGATGTGCATGCCGTTGGCGTATCGACGCTGGCAGCAGGCCACAAGACGTTGGTGCCGTCCATCATTGCGGAGCTGAAAAAGCAAGGCGCGGACGACATCATTGTGTTTGTTGGCGGCGTGATTCCTCGTCAAGATTACGAATTTTTGTATGAAGCCGGTGTCAAAGGCATTTATGGACCGGGCACCCCGATTCCAGCCAGTGCCAAAGATGTGCTGGAGCAAATCAAAAAGGCGGTGGGGTGAATCCCACGCAGTTGCTCGAAGGCTTGTTGCACGGGGACGCACCTGTGCAACGCCGCTGCATGGCCAAGGCCATCACGTTGCTGGAGTCCACGCGTGCTGACCATCGCCTGCAGGCCGATGAATTGCTCACCAATATGCTGGCGCATACTGGGCAGTCTTTTCGATTAGGCATCAGCGGCGTGCCAGGCGTGGGCAAATCTACCTTCATCGAAACCTTGGGTTTGTATTTGATTGCGCAAGGGCATCGTGTGGCGGTGTTGGCGGTCGATCCTTCGTCAAGCGTGTCAGGCGGCTCCATCTTGGGCGACAAAACCCGCATGGAGCATCTGAGCGTTCATCCCAGCGCCTACATTCGCCCCAGTCCATCTAGTGGGACTTTGGGCGGCGTGGCTGAAAAAACCCGTGAATCCATGTTGGTTTGCGAGGCGGCCGGCTACGACGTGGTGATCGTTGAAACCGTGGGCGTGGGGCAAAGCGAAACGGCGGTGGCCAACATGACCGATATGTTTGTGTTGTTGCAATTGCCCAATGCGGGTGACGATTTGCAAGCCATCAAAAAAGGCGTGATGGAGTTGGCCGATTTGGTGGTGATCAACAAGTCAGACATCGACCTGAGTGCGGCCACTCGTGCCGAAGCTCAAATTACCAGCGCTTTGCGTTTGTTGGGTTTGCATGGCAACCCAGAACATGCCCATCACGATGAAAAATTGTGGCATCCCCAAGTGGTCAAAATCAGCGCCTTGCTGAACCAAGGTGTTGACGCGTTTTGGCAAGCGGTGTGTGAATTCAAACAATTGCAAACCACCCATGGCAAGCTGGCGCTGCGTCGCCAACACCAAGCCTTGTCGTGGATGTGG
>CAIYFE010000277.1 GCA_903925445.1 uncultured Burkholderiales bacterium
CGCGCACAAGCCAACATGGCAAATGCGGCCTCGGCAATCATGGGCATGTAAATCAACACCCGATCGCCTTTGCTGACGCCCAGATCCTTCAAAATCGCCGCCATGCGTTGCACTTCGGCGTGCAGATCGCGGAAGGTGTAGGTTTTTTCTTGATCGGTTTCGGTTGAAACAAAAATCAACGCGGCTTGGTCGGCGCGATCTTTGAGGTGACGATCCACCGCGTTGTGACACAAGTTGGTGGTGCCACCCACAAACCACTTGGCAAACGGCGGGTTGCTGTAGTCGCAGATTTGCTGGGGCTGGCTTTTCCACTCGATGCGTTTGGCTTGTTCAGCCCAAAAAGTGTCGCGCTCCTCAATGGATTGGCGGTGGAATTCTGCGTAAGCAACCATTCGTCTGTCTCCTCAATGACGTCATACTGAATTCATAATTATGAGAAGACAGGACTTGCAACAAGCTGACTTATCGCAAGCTGACGCCTTATTTGATCAAGGCTTGGATTTCGTGAAACGGGTCCGCATCCGCACTGCGCAGCCACTCAAACAAGACCATTTCGGTGGTCACCAGCTCGGCGCCTGCCCCGGCCAACCGGTCAAAAGCCGCGTCGCGGTTGCGTTCGGTGCGTGAACCACAGGCATCAGTGACCACGAAAACTTGAAATTCTTCTTGCAACAAATCCAAAGCGGTTTGCAGCAAACAAATGTGCGCTTCCACGCCCGCGATGACGATGGTTTCGCGTTTGGGCGTTGAAGGCACCGCCTTTTGTAAATGCTTGGGCAGGCTACGGGCATTGCCGCCTTGGGGTCTTGGAATGGGTCGCAACACATCGACCAAGCCTTCTTCGCACGCGCTGAAACTCATTTTGGAGAGGGTGCGACGGCACACATCGCGCATGGCTTGCGGGTTGGGGCCCAATTTGTCGGGGTTTTGCTCCGTGCCGAAAGTTGGAATTTCAAACAAATGCGCCGCCTGCGCCAATCGCAGCGCATTGGCCAGCACCTGTTCGCCCTCAAAAATGACGGGCATGAGGCGGGACTGAAAGTCCACCAACACGAGCTGAGAATCTTGGTCGTCCATCAACATGATGCATTCCTCTGTTTGATCTGTTCAATGGGCTGAAGTATCGGCGATTTATTTTGAAAAGCTGTAACCAAAAAATTAACTGTAATCAAATCAACAAGTTAGCGCGTGTATTTGATCATTTTTAACAGTTAGAATGAGCGGATGTCTACCCGCGCCCTCCTCGTCCTGCTTTGCCTTGTTGGCAGCGTTCACGCTGCGCCCAACACGCAAGCGGCGGATGACATTGAGCGCTATTTGACAGACCGGGGCGTGTTGGCCCAAATGGATCAAATTCGCCAAAAAGTGGGGGGCAAGGCTTCCGAGCTGGTGGTCAACGCCATGGGTTTTTTGGGGGTGCCTTACCGCCGCGGTGGCACTGATGCCGACACAGGCTTCGATTGCAGTGGCTTTGTGCGCTCCATGTACGAGCAAACTGTGGGGTTGGTGTTGCCCAGACGCGCCCGCGATCAAGCTGCTGCGACCGAAAAAATCGACAAACAAGATCTACAGCCGGGTGACTTGGTGTTTTTCAACACCATGAAGCAAACCTTCAGCCACGTCGGTATTTATTTGGGCGATAACAAATTCATCCATTCGCCCAAGCCAGGCCAGCAAGTGCGCATCGACGACATGCGCCAAGCCTATTGGCAACATCGCTTCAGCGGAGCGCGTCGGGTACAGGCCAACGAGAACAACGAGCCCACCAGCGGTCGCTGATGCGCTTCAAAAGCGCTCAAACTCGCCCAAGTTGCGCCACGCACCCGCAGCCAAATCGCCCAATACGACGCGCCCCAAACGAATTCGGCGCAGCGCCACCAACTGCAGCGAAGCGTGATCGCACAAATACGCCACCAATCCGGGATGCGCGCCTTTGACAGCAAAGCGCAAAGTGCTGTGTGTCGGCTTGGCGCTGCTCAAGCTTACTTTGGCCATCGGCAAGCGTTGGCGATCGTCTTGAAGCAGCCGCTGGATTTGCTCAAGCGCTTGCGGTGGGACTTCGCCTTGGACGTCGGCCATCAACTCGTGTTCCATCTCGGCCATGTGTTCGGTCAACTTGCGTTCAATGCGCCAATCTTGCGTGAACACCACCAAGCCACTGGCTGCGTTTTCCAAGGGAA
>CAIYFE010000278.1 GCA_903925445.1 uncultured Burkholderiales bacterium
ATCCAGCTCTTTGCCTTTGTCCAACATGAGTTGCAAGGCGCCTACCCACACCACCAACAACACCAACCCCAAGCTGTCGATGGGCAGCTTGCGCGTTGGTGTTTCACGGTGACGATAAATGCCCCAGGTCACCCCAGCCGCAACCAAGCCCACTGGCACGTTGATGTAAAAAATCCAAGGCCAAGTCATGTTGTCCGTCAACCAGCCGCCCAACAAAGGTCCGACCACGGGCGCCACCAAAGTGGTCACGCCCCACAAAGCCAGCGCAGTTCCCGCCTTGGCGGGCGGGTAGCTGGAGAGCAACAAGGTTTGCGACAAGGGAATCATGGGCCCGGCCACCAAGCCTTGCAGCACGCGAAACACGATCAACAGTTCGATGGAAGGCGCAAAGCCACACAGCCAACTGCTCAACACAAACAACAAAATGCTGCTGATGAACAAGCGCACCGCGCCAAAGCGTTGTGTCAGCCATCCGGTCAGGGGCACCGAAATTGCGTTGGCCACGCCAAAGCTGGTGATGACCCAAGTGCCTTGGCTTGGGCTCACGCCCAAATCGCCCGAGATGGCAGGAATCGACACGTTGGCAATGGACGAATCCAGCACATTCATGAACGTCGCCAATGACAGCGACAAGGTGCCCAGCACCAAGGCAGCCCCGTGCAATGGCTCCAGTTTGGGTGGCACTTGGGCCGGTGTTTGCGTCATGGTGCTTTGCTGCTTTGACCCAAGTTGGCAGCAATGATGCGCTGCACCTCAGCATCTGCAGCGGCTTGCAAACTGTCGTAGATGGTGGTGGCCGACACGGGCGCATCACGCTGCACATCGGCCAAAGTTTTGCCGCTTTGATCGGACGTGTCGACGTTGACATCCATGGACAAGCCCACGCGCAAAGGATGCGCTGTCAATTCTTGGCTGTCCAACAAGATGCGCACGGGCACGCGTTGCACCACTTTGATCCAGTTGCCCGTGGCGTTTTGCGCGGGCAAGAGCGAGAAAGCAGCGCCTGTTCCAGCGCCCAATCCAGCCACTTTGCCGTGATAAATCACGCTCTTGCCATACACATCTGCCACCACTTCTGCGGGCTGGCCAATGCGCAATTCTTGCAACTGACTTTCTTTGAAGTTGGCATCCACCCACAGTTGATTCAACGCCACCATCGTCATCAACGGCGTTCCTGCTTGCACGCGCTGCCCCACTTGCACGCTGCGTTTGGCAATGTGTCCATCGGTGGGTGCCAAGACTTCGCTGCGTTGAAATGCCAAGTAGGCTTCGCGCATTTTGGCGGCGGCTCGCGCCACGTTGGGGTGATCTTTGACCGAGGTGCCGTCGGTTTGGGTTTGGCCAGATTTGAGCTGTTCTTTGGCGGCGTTCAGTGCGGCTTGGGCAGCTTCAAAACTTTTCTTGGCCGCATCGAGCTGCGCGCTGGCATGTTGGAATTCTTCTTTGCTCACCGCTCCCGAGCTGACCAAGGGCGCACGACGATTGACGTCGTCTTGCGTGCGCGTCAATTCCACTTCAGCACGCGAGGCGTCGGCTTCGCGCAATCTGACTTGCGCATCCAAAGCCGAGCTGTTGGCAAACAACGAACGCACTTCACGCACGGTTTGTGCCAACTGAGATTGCGCCTGCTCTAAAGCCACCTTGGCGTCGGCTTTGTCCAACTTGACCAGAGGCTGACCCGCTTTGACAAAGTCGGTTTCGTCGGCCTCAATGGACACCACCGTGCCTGCGACTTGGGGCGTGATTTGCAACACATTGCCAATCACATAAGCGTTGTCGGTGGTGACGTGGTGGCGTGAAAACACGAAATACCAAACGCTCCAAATCAAGGCAGCGCCAGCGACGACCATGGCAATGATTTGAAGCCCTTTGCGGCGTTTGTCGGCCATGGCTGTGGAGGAGTTAGTCATACAAATTCTTTCAAGGTTTTGTCGCGTTTGCGGGCTCGGACCAGCCGCCACCCAAAGCGGTCAACAAAGACACACGGTTGTTCAGGCTGCGCGCTCGCACATCGGCGCTTTGGCGTTGTTGCGTCAGCAATTGGCTTTGTGCGCGCAACAAGGCCAGCTTGTTGACCAAGCCCGCTTCGTAGCGTTGCGCGGTCATGTCATAGGTTTGTTGCGCCACTTGCAAAGCCTTGTCTTGCTCTTGCGCTTGGCGTTGCAAAGACTGTGTGGAGCTGATGGCATCGCTGGCTTGTTTGACAGCTTCCAACACCACGGCGTTGTAGTTGGCCACGGCGATGTTGGCTTCACCCTCGCGCCCGCGCAGTTGCGCACGCAACAAGCCGCCATCGAACAAAGGCAAATGCACGGCGGGAACGATGCCCGACTCTTGGCTGGTGCCTTTGAAAACTTTGGTCAAGTCGATGGCGTTGAATCCCGCAAACACGCCCAAGCTGACATTGGGATAAAACTGTTTGTGTGCCGCTTTGACGTCTTGCATCGACGCTTCCACGCGCCAGCGAGCAGCCACCACATCGGCGCGTCTGCCCAACAAATCGGCACCCAAATCGACGGGCATGTCTTGCAATTGCAAGGCCTGTAGCTTGGGAGCGAGTTGATCCAAGGCTTGCGGGTTGAGGCCGCACAAGGTGGCCAATTGGTGGCGCGCGATGGCGACTTGCTCCTCCAGCGCTTCGAGCTGCGCGCTGGCGTCCAACAACAAGGCATCCGATTGGCGTTGGTCAATTTGTGTATCCAAGCCCGCCAAGGCGCGGGATCGCACCAACTCGCGCGCCGCATTTTGTTGCGCCACGGTTTGTTCGGCCACTTCGCGCCAAGCCAACAACCGCGCCAAGCTGATGTAGCTGCGACTGACTTGCGCGGCCAAGCTCACGGCTGCTGCGGCCGTGTCGGCCCGCGCCGCTTGCACTTGCCCCATGGCCGCAGCCCACTCCGCTGCGTGAAGTCCAAACAAATCGGGCGACCAACCCAAACTCAACGTGGCCTCGCCGGTGTTGTAAATGTTGCCAGCCAACGGCGGTGGATAAATGCTGTTGGCCGTGAAGCGCTGGCGCGTCACGGTTGCATTGGCGTTGACTTGCGGCAGCGCTTGTGCGCGCGTTAAATCGGCAACCGCCAGCATCCGATCCATGCGCGCTTTGACAGCCGCCATATTGGGCTGGCCTTGCAAGGCTTGTTCGACCAAACGGTTGAGCTGCTCATCCCCGAGGCTGCGCCACCAGTCTTGCACCACCAAAGCCGTGGCTTGGCCATCTTTGAGTCCAGCGCTTTGCGCCGACATTTTTTGAGCGGGTTCGTGTGCAGTTCCAGAACTGGCACATGCGGTCAACAACAGGACGGCACACAAACAACTCGCACCCACGAAGGGGTTGCGTTTCAACATAAACATCCAATCACCAAGAATCGTCGCCACCGCTGGCAACATCGTTGCCGGCATTGTCCCAGCCATCACCCGCGCCTGCGTCAAAGCTGCCAAAGTCTGCGGGGGCTGGGTTGTCGATGGGCACATAACCTGAACCATCGACCGAACCCGCTGCGCTTGGATAAGCCTGCCCCACGCGCTGCTCGCCTTCCATGGCGCGCGACAAAGCGTAGCCAGCGGCCAAGCCTGTCAAACCGCCGACCACAGCGCCCGTCATGGTCGAACCCGAGCTGGGTGGTGCATAACCGGGGGGGTAATTGGGCGCATACCCGGGCGGGTAAGCAGCGGGCGCGTTGGGTGTGTATTGCGCACCAAAACCGCGAGGCGCAAGCGACGCGTCCACCACCGTGACCGCGGGTTGACGGCGGCGAATCAGCAACGCCACCACCACCAGCAAAGCAATGCCAACCCAAACAGCCGTCAAAGACACCCCGCTTTGCGCCGTTTGTACGGGCACCGCTGGCGTTTGAACCACCGCTGCGGTGGGCGTTTTAGCGCCTAAATTGGCGTTGGCAGCCAAGCCTGAGACTTTTTCAAACAAGGCATTGAATTGCTCAGGTTGGTGGGTGAATTTGAGCGAAGGCTCCAGCGATTTGGCTTCTTTGAGCTCTTGCGCTGCTTGGGCGTAATGCCCCTCGCGCGCCAGCACTTCGCCCAATTCGTAATGGGCTTTGGCGCTTTGCGGTTTTTCTTGAATCACTTCGCGCAGCATCGATTCGGCTTGCGCCAAATGCCCAGCATCGACCGCCGCTTCAATGTCTTTGGGGCTTGGAAGTGCCAAAGCACCGAGGCTCACGCCCACCATCGCCACACAAACTACACCTTTGACGAACGCAACAAACCTCTTCGACATGAACATCCTTTGGGAAAACAAACACGATTGCCTTACTTGTGGCGCTATTTTGCAGTTGCAATGTGACGCCAACGTAAAGCAAAAACGGCATCGTCTAATATGCAGACGATACCGTCAATTGCAAGTCCCTTTGTTTTGCCAATGATTAAATCATGCCGCTTGCACAGCCAATCTCATGGCCTGCGTGGCCATGTCTTCAAGCCAGCCCAAGTCCAGGTCTGAGTGCGCCTCACAAATAAACCAAGGCTCACGCGAGTCGGGCTCCAACATCACGCCCAAATCGATCAAATGCCACGCAAAGCGTTGGTACAAGGCGCTGTCGGTGCGTCGCCAATCGCGGTAGTTGGTGGGCACATCGGGCGTGAAATGAATGCCCAACATGGCGGGCGGACCCGCAAACGCATGATCGATGCCCGCTTGGGTGAACACGCGTCCCAAGACAGCGCGGATGTCGTTGCCCACGCGATCAATGGTTGACATGGCATCGGTGTGCGTGAGCACGTCCAAGGTGGCGTGCGCCGCGCTGATGGCGATCATGTTGGCGGTGTAAGTGCCCCCGTGCACGACGCCGCCGGGGTGCGAGCCGACCACATCCATGACTTCGGCGCGTCCACCAAAGGCCGCCACCGGATAGCCGTTGCCCATGGCCTTGGCGAAAGTGGTCAAGTCGGCATAAATGCCGTAAAGCGCTTGTGCCCCGCCTTTGGCCACGCGAAATCCTGTTTTGACTTCGTCCAAGATCAGTTGGGTGCCGTGCTGGGTACACAAGTCGCGCAAGCGTTGCAACCACGCAGGCGTGGCCGAAATGCTGCCGGCGTTGCCAATGATGGGCTCCAGCAGCACGGCGGCCAAGCGCTGGTGTTGGTCGGCAAACAACTGCTCCAAGCCAGCAAAGTCATTGAGCACCAACAGGTCGACCAAGGAACGGGTGCGCTCTGGAATGCCAGCGCCAAAAGGAATGATGGACGGCGCGGCCTGGTGCTCGGGTTGCCAATGCTCGAGGTCGGACTTCCACATCATTTCATCGTTCAAACCGTGAAAGCTGCCTTCCACAATCGCCACGCGCTCGCGCCCCGTGAAGCCACGGGCGGTGCGAATGGCGCCCATCACAGCTTCGGTGCCCGAGTTGGCAAAACGCATCTTGTCGATTTGTGGACACAAGGCTTTGACTTGTTGCACCACCTGCGCATCCAAAGCCGATGAAAAGCCCGACAAGGTGCCCGATTGCGTAATTTGGCGAATCACCGCGTTGTCCACCCGCGCGTCTCGGTAGCCCAAGATGATGGGGCCGTAGCCCAAGCGAAAGTCCACATAGGTTTTGCCATCGCAATCGGTCAAACGGCAGCCCTTGGCACTTTGAACAAACACCGTGCGCTGGGTGCCCCAGTAGCGGTAGTTTTCAGCCACGCCTTGGGGCATGTGGCGATAGGCTTCGCTCATCAAGCGCGACTGCTGGCTCATGCTTTGGACTCCACGGCTTGGCCATGAGGCGGTCGCAACATCAGACCCACGCGTTCTTCCAGCAACTTGACCACATGCAGCTCCGCTGCTTCGGGGCCGTAGGTTGTCATGGCCTCTTGAAACAACGATTGCGCGACGCCACCCATGGTCAAGCTGTAGCCTTGGGAATGCGCAATTTCGTTGACCAAGCGCAGGTCTTTGCAACACAAGGCGAGCGAAAAACTGGGATCGTAATGGCCCGCAAAAATCGACGGCACATCGTGTTCAGCCACCCAGCTGTTGCCCGCGCTGGACTTGATGGCTTCCCACACGGTGTCCAAAGGAATGCCTGCTTTGGCGCCCAACATCAAGCCTTCGCCAATGGCTGCGGCGCTGACAAACCACAGCAAGTTGGTCAACAGCTTGATGGTGGCGCCGTTGCCGGGCTCGCCCACGTGAAAAATCTTTTCGCCGATGACGTCAAAAATCGGTTTGTGTTTTTCAAAACATGCTTTGTCGCCGCCCACAAAAATGGACAAACGCCCCAAAGCCGCGAAATCGACCGCATTGGTCACAGGCGCTTCCAGGAAATCCACTTGCCGTGTTTTGCCCAGCGCCACCAGCTCGCGCACCAAATCGACTGCGCTGGTGGAGGTGTCAATCACGGTGGTGCCCGCACGAACATGCGCCATCACGCCTTGCTCGCCCAGCATGACTTGGCGCACTTGGTCGGGTCCGGGCAATGACGCCATGACCACATCGGCTTGCGCCGCCGCTTGCGCCAAACTTGGCGCCCAATGTGCGCCCAAATCCAGCAAATTCTGGGCTTTGGCTTTGACCACATCGAACACGGTCAGCTCGTAACCGGCCTTGAGCAAATTGGCCGCCATGGGGTTTCCCATGTTGCCAACGCCAACAAACAACAAACGGGGTTTCATGCTTTTTTGAACCCCAAAAACAAGTTGCCACGGTTTTCTTGCGGCGCATAGGCAATGCCATAAGCGCCCATCATGTCCATCGCCTGCTCAAAGCTGTAGGTGCGGTATTGGATGGTTTGTGCCATCAAGCGCTGCTCACCATCGTTCAAAAAATAATGTTTGGTGAACCCGTCGGCATGGGGCTCGATTTTTTGGGAATACACCATGCCGTTGGAAATAGGTTTGGCGTAATCGTGATGCGGCCCTTGAATGCCCAACAACAAGGTGCCACCCGAAGCAATGTATTGCGCCACCCGCTCCAGCCCTTGGCAATTGGCTTGGTGATCGGGAATGTGGCTGACCATGAAAGGCTCTTTATCCCCATCGATCACAAAATACCAAACGCCGCCGTAGGAGAACGCCAAATCGTGTTGCTGCGGCAAATTGAGGTAACACACGTTTTGCTGCGACAACGACACGTTGTTGTAAGACTTGAGTCGTTCTTGGGCAATTTTGAGCATGGCTTCGGTCAAATCGATGCCAGAAATGACCGCTTGCGATTGCCTTTTGGCCAACTCTTCCAAAATGAGTCCGGTGCCGCAACCAATTTCCAAGACCCGTTGTCCCGTTTGACCTTTAAGCAGCTGATCCACAATTTGTGGATAGTCGTAATAGCCCGATGTCATGATCACATCGTAGTAATCCGACATATTTGTGTAGTCCCCCATTCACCCTCCAATTTGATTTTTTATAAGCGCAAAACGCACCCGAAAAAATCAGTTTATTTGAATGATGAATTTACTCAAGTAGATATTTAATATTGTTATAAATATGTTGTTTTAAATGATAATTAAATAATTAGATTGGGTTCATTCGGTGTTGGTATTTTGATTAACTCACACGATGAACATCAGGCAACGTTTTCGCATTTTCTCGTCTGTCACCGTATTGCAAATTCGGGAATTGTTTTTAACGCGCCCCATGCAAGATTTAGACAGATCGTTGCTACTGATTTTGTGGCAAAAATTTTCTTTGCGTGTGTCCACCGCTTGGCAGTAGGCTTTTTTGTCCCGATCTTTGATGGCGCCGCACTTATCTTGAGAAAAAGTGGCCACCATAAAAAGCCCAGAAAAGCATATAAATAAGATAAATATATACTTAAAAATCCTATTTATCACCATTTACTC
>CAIYFE010000279.1 GCA_903925445.1 uncultured Burkholderiales bacterium
ACCGGGGCAAATTGCTTACTCCATCATCGACGCCAAAGCGGTTGGGCGCTTCATGCCACCGGTGTTTGAAGGCGTGCAAGCCAACAGCCTGCGCGAGTTGGCCAGCAAATTCCAACTCGATCCCGATGTGTTTGAACAAACCCTTCACAGCTACAACCAAGCCTGCGTGAGTGGCACGTTTGATCACACCACCTTGGACGATTGCCACACACAAGGCCTCTCGCCCGCCAAAACACATTGGGCGCGCCCTGTGGACACCGCGCCTTTTTATGGCTACGCCGTGCGACCCGGGGTGACGTTCACCTACTTGGGCTTGAAGACCGACGAAACCGCTGCCGTGCGATTCAACAACCGCGCCAGCTCCAACTTGTTTGTGGCCGGCGAAATGATGGCCGGCAACGTCTTGGGCAAGGGCTACACCGCCGGTGTGGGCATGTCCATTGGCACGGCATTTGGTCGCATTGCTGGCACGCAAGCCGCTCGCGCTGCGGCTTCCCATTCCGAATCGAAAGCCTCGCATGTCCACGCCTGAAGAACAAGAAGCCCAACGGCAACTCCAAATTTGCAACGCTTGTCGCTACTGCGAGGGGTTTTGCGCCATGTTTCCAGCCATGACGCGCCGACTCAGTTTTGAACCCGCCGACATCCATTACCTGGCCAACTTGTGCCACAACTGCGGTGCTTGTTTGCACGCTTGCCAATACGCGCCGCCGCACGAGTTTCGGGTCAACATTCCGCAAAGTCTGGCCAAAGTGCGACGCACCACCTATGCGCAATACGCTTGGCCGCAAGCGCTGGGCGTGCTCTACCAACGCAATGGTTTGATGTTGGCTGTGGTGCTGGCCGCTTCGCTGAGTGTGATGGTTGGCGCGGTCACAGGGGTGCACACCACAGGGCAAGAAAATTTTTACGACCTGCTGCCCCACAACATCTTGGTGGCCATGTTTGCGCCGGTGTTTTTGTTTGCGGTCTTGGCGCTGGGTTTGGGTGTTCGCAAATTTTTGCGCGATGTCCAACCCGCCACCAGCGGCGCCCCTGTGCAGTGGCCCGCAGCACGCGAGGCCGGACAAGCTGCCTTGAGTCTGAAGTATTTGGACGGTGGACACGGCCAAGGCTGCAACAACGAAGACGATGCCTCTGGTCACGCCCGTCGCTACGCCCATCACCTGACGTTTTATGGCTTCATGCTGTGCTTTGCAGCCACCAGCGTGGCCACACTTGAGCATTATTTTTTCAACCTGAGCGCTCCTTACGATGTGCCTGCCTTGCCCAAGTTGTTGGGTGTGAGTGGTGGCATCAGTTTGCTGGTGGGCTGTGTGTGGTTGTTTGTGCTTCACCTGCGCCGTCACCCCGATCATGGCGATGTGGCGCAACGCAGCATGGATTTGGGTTTCATTGCTTTGCTGGCCTTGGTCAGCGCCAGTGGGTTGGGGCTTTGGCTGAGTCGCCAACACCCGCTCATGCCCAGCATGTTGTGTTGGCATTTGGGCTCGGTCATGGCTTTGTTTGTGACCTTGCCCTACAGCAAATTTGCACACGGCATCTTTCGCTTGGCTTCACTGATTCGCTTTTCGGTCGAAAAACGTCAACCCAATACGCTAGGCTTAGGCAGCGATTGAGACATCACAAGGAGACACACCCATGAACAAGCGCCAACTTTTAAAAACCGGATTCCTTTGCGCACTGCTGCTGAGCAACTGGGGGCTGCACGCACAAGAATTTCCACCCAAGAAAACCGCCACCATGGTGGTCGGCTTTGCAGCCGGCGGTGCCGCCGATACCGCAGCGCGCATCATTGCCAAAAAGTTAGGCGAGAACTTGAACGTCTCGGTGGTGATCGACAACCGCGCCGGTGCAGGTGGCAACATTGCCCACCAATACGCCGCGCAAGGTCCTTCCGATGGCAGCGTGATTTTGTTTGGCTCGGTGGGGCCTTTGACCATTGCACCCCACATGATGAAAGTGCCCTACGACCCCGTCAAAGATTTATCGCCCATCACGATGGGGGTGAACTTTCCTAACGTGTTGGTGGTCAACGCAGACACGGGCATCAAGAATTTTGCAGATTTCATTGCCTATGCCAAAAAATATCCGGGCAAGCTGGACTTTGCCTCCACCGGACCTGGCTCCGCTTCGCATTTGGCGGGTGAGTTGCTCAACGACATGGCCAAGATTGACACCGTGCATGTGCCCTACAAAGGTGGTGCCCCCGCGATGCAAGATTTGTTGGGCGGGCGCGTGGCCGCGTACTACTCGACCTTGTCCACGTCCTTGCCCTACATCGAGAACGGAAAACTCATTCCCATCGCCAGCACGGGTTTGCAGCGCTTGAGCGCATTGCCCAAAGTGCCCACCATTGCAGAGTCGGGCTATCCCGGCTTCAGCGCGACCAATTGGTATGCGTTTGTGGCATCCAGCAAAGTGCCTGCTGCAGTGTTGGATCGCTGGAATGTGGAGTTGGTCAAAGTGCTCAAATCGCCCGATGTGGTCACACAACTCAATGCCCACGGGCTCACGCCCTTGCCCGGCAGTCGCGAAGAGTTGGGCAAATACATCGAAAAAGAATCTGCCACTTGGGGGCGCATCATCCGCGACCGCAAGATCACCGCAGAATAAACATCAAACCACCACCGGTTCGGGTTCGAGCCGGATGCCAAAACGCTCGTACACGCTGGTCTGAATGGCTTTGGCCAGCGTCATCACCTCGCCGCCTGTGCACGGGTTGTCGCGCCCGCCTCGGTTGACCAAGACCAACGCTTGCTTGTCGTACACGCCTGCGTTGCCCACGGTTTTACCTTTCCAGCCACACGCATCAATCAGCCAACCCGCTGCAAGTTTGATGCGGCCATCGGCCAAAACGTAATGCACCACCTTGGGCTCACGGGCAATGATGTCTTCGCATTGCTCGGGGGTGACGGTTGGGTTTTTGAAAAAACTCCCCGCGTTGCCCATCACGGCTGGATCGGGCAATTTGGCGCGACGCACTTCGCACACCCAATCAAAAATTTGCTGCGCGTTGGGCGTGTGGTTGCCCGTTTCTTGCATCTTGCGCTCAAGATCGGCGTAATCGAGCACGGGTTTCCAACGCTTGGGCAAACTCAAACGCACGCGGGTGATGAGCCCACGCCCCGCCAAACCCATGTGGCTGGAAGCCCCGGTGGCCGCATCTTGGCCGTGCTTGAACACCGAGTCGCGATAACCAAACGCACATTGCGCGTGGTTGAGTGTGAAATGAGCGCCAGTGCGCAAATCGATGCCGTCCAAAGATTCAAAGCGATCTTGCAACTCAACCCCATACGCGCCAATGTTTTGCACCGGTGAGGCGCCCACGGTGCCCGGAATCAAGGCCATGTTTTCCAAACCCGGCCAACCATTTTGCAAAGTCCATTGCACCAAGGCGTGCCAGTTTTCGCCCGCACCAGCTTCTACGATCCAGGCCTTGTCGGTTTCTTTGACCAACTGCATGCCTTTCATCTCGACTTTGAGCACCAAAGGTTTCACATCACCCGTCAACACAATGTTGCTGCCCCCACCCAAGACGAACTTGGGCGCAGCGCGCAAGGCGGGGTCGGCCAACACGGCGTGCACATCGGCCTCGGTGTGAATGCGCACCAATTGCATGGCTTTGGCTGAAATACCAAAACTATTGTGCGCTTGCAGGGGGTAATTGAGCTCAACTAACATAGCGGGATTGTCTCATTCTGATTTTCTCAACCCTCTGCCATGCCATCTTTTGATACTGTTTGTGAACCCAACTTGGTCGAAGTGAAAAACGCTGTTGAAAACGCGGCCAAAGAAATTGCCACCCGATTTGATTTCAAAGGCACCTCCGCTGCCATTGAACTCAAGGACAAAGAAATCACGCTTTTCGGCGATGCCGACTTCCAACTGGTGCAAGTCGAAGACATTTTGCGCAGCAAACTCGCCAAGCGGGAGGTGGATGTGCGTTTCTTGGACAAAGGCGATGTGCAAAAAATGGGCGGCGACAAAGTCAAACAAGTTTTCAAAGTGCGCAACGGCATCGAAAGCGAAGCAGCCAAGAAAATTCAACGCCTCATCAAAGACAGCAAAATGAAAGTCCACGCCGCCATCCAAGGCGACGCCGTGCGCGTCACCGGCGCCAAGCGCGACGATTTGCAAGCTGCGATGGCTTTG
>CAIYFE010000280.1 GCA_903925445.1 uncultured Burkholderiales bacterium
CGCCCGTGCCCGGTTTGCCGTAATGCAGGACTTGCGGTTCTTCATGGAATTTTTGTCCGATGCCGTGGCCACAAAACTCACGCACCACAGAAAAACCTTGGCTCTCGGCGAAGCGCTGGATGGCAAAACCCACATCGCCCAAACGCGCACCGGGTTTGACTTTGAGAATGCCGTGCCACATGGCCTCGTAGGTCAATTTGCACAAACGCTTGGCTGCAATTGAGGTGTCCCCCACTTGGAACATGCGGCTGGTGTCGCCATGCCAGCCGTCTTTGATGACGGTGATGTCGATGTTGACGATGTCGCCTTTTTTCAACGGCTTGTCGTTGGGAATGCCATGACACACCTGGTGGTTGATGGAGGTGCAAATCGATTTGGGGTAGGGGTTGTGACCGCTGGGGTCGTAGTTCAGCGGGGCAGGAATGGCTTGTTGAACTTGGGTGATGTAGTCGTGGCAGAGCTTGTCGAGCTGGTTGGTGGTCACGCCGGGCACCACGTGGGGCGTGAGAAAGTCCAGCACTTCGGAGGCCAATTTGCCGGCGATGCGCATGCCTTGTGCCCCTTGGGCGTCTTTGTAAGTAATCGTCATCCCTCAATTATCCCATTGGGCGAATGGGCTTGGCCCAAGGGAGGAATTGTGTACAAACCTTGGCGATGAGCCGCTTAAAATCGTCTTTTTGCCGATCAGCCCCAGTCAGCGGCCTCGGCGCAAATTGATTTCCGTCTTTTCCTCAAGGCCCTCCGTGTCTCTGCACCTCAGCATTTTCGAAGGCGGCAACGCCATCAGCGACTTTCGTGTTCAACAACTCCTGCCGCGTTTGACGGCAATTTCGCCACACATCAAAGGATTGACGGCTCGTTTTGTTCATTTGGCAGCCAGCGAGCAAGCGTTGGACGAGACGCAACGCAACACGCTGGCCGCCTTGCTGACTTACGGCGAACCTGCCAGCACGCCATCCAAGGGCACGTTGCTGGTCGTCACGCCGCGTTTTGGCACGGTCTCGCCCTGGGCTTCAAAAGCCACCGACATTGCCCACAACTGCGGTTTGAAACTCAAGCGCATCGAGCGCATCACAGAATTTCACGTTCACCTCAAAGATGGCTTGCTGAACAAAGCAGCCCTCAGTTCAGAGCAGCTGCTGGCCGTGGCCGATGTGTTGCACGACCGCATGACAGAGTCGGTCATGCCCACCCGAGATGAAGCCCTTGGACTTTTCACCGAATTGCAACCCGCACCGATGGAGCAAGTCGATGTGCTTCAAGGCGGTCGTACAGCATTAGAGGACGCCAATCGCCGCTGGGGCTTGGCGCTGGCCGAAGACGAAATTGACTACTTGATTCAAGCCTTTACGCAACTGCAACGCAACCCCACCGACGTCGAGTTGATGATGTTCGCGCAAGCCAACAGCGAGCACTGCCGGCACAAAATTTTCAACGCCCAATTCACCATCGACGGTCAAGCGCAGCCCCACAGCTTGTTTGGCATGATTCGACACACCCACCAAACCAGTCCGCAGTTCACGGTGGTGGCTTACTCGGACAACGCTTCCATCATGCAAGGTCATTCGGTGGAGCGTTTTGTGGCGGTCAACAACGCCAAAGACTTGCCGCGCTACAGCGCCATGCCTGCCGTTAACCATGTGTTGATGAAGGTTGAAACGCACAACCATCCCACGGCCATTTCACCGTTTCCTGGCGCATCTACCGGCGCTGGCGGCGAAATTCGTGACGAAGGCGCCACAGGGCGCGGCTCCAAACCCAAGGCGGGCTTGTCGGGCTTTACGGTTTCTAAGTTGTGGGGCAGCGATTTAGGCCGCCCTTCACACATGGCCAGCCCTTTGCAAATCATGACCGAAGGGCCATTGGGCGGTGCCGCGTTCAACAACGAGTTTGGCCGTCCCAATTTGACGGGCTACTTTCGCGAATATGAGCAAGAGGTGGCCGGTGTCATGCGTGGCTACCACAAGCCCATCATGATCGCGGGCGGCTTGGGTGTGATTGACAGCGAGCAAACGCACAAGGTGCTGTTTCCCGCGGGCACGATGTTGATTCAGCTGGGCGGGCCGGGCATGCGCATTGGCATGGGCGGTGGCGCTGCCAGCTCGATGGCCAGCGGCACCAATGCCGCTGAATTGGATTTTGATTCGGTGCAACGCGGCAACCCCGAGATCGAGCGACGCGCGCAAGAAGTCATCAACCACTGCTGGGTGCAGGGTCAGGCCAACCCGATTTTGGCCATTCATGATGTGGGCGCGGGCGGTTTGTCCAACGCTTTTCCCGAATTGACCCACGATGCCGGACGCGGTGCGCGTTTTGATTTGCGCGCTGTGCCGTTGGAAGAATCTGGTTTAGCGCCCAAAGAAATTTGGTCCAACGAAAGCCAAGAACGTTACGTGTTGGCCTTGAACAACGTGGCCGATGCGCAGGCGTTTGACACCTTCCAAGCCTTTTGCGAACGCGAACGCTGTCCCTTTGCCGTGGTGGGCATCGCCACCCAAGAGCGTCACCTGACCCTTGCCGATGAAGGCGCGAGCGTGCAACCCGTGGACATGCCCATGGACGTGCTGCTGGGCAAACCACCCAAAATGCACCGCGATGTGCAACGCCTGCTTCGCCCATCGCCCGCCATGGATTTGACCGATGTCAAATTGCAAGATGCTGTCATCCAAGTCTTGAGCCATCCCACGGTGGCGAGCAAGCGGTTTTTGATCACCATCGGCGATCGTGCGGTGGGCGGCTTGACCCATCGCGACCAAATGGTGGGCCCTTGGCAAGTGCCTGTGGCCGATGTGGCCGTGACGCTGGCAGACTTCAAAGGCTTTGCGGGCGAAGCCATGAGCATGGGCGAACGCACGCCCTTGGCCAGCTTGGATGCCCCAGCATCAGGACGCATGGCGGTTGCCGAAGCCATCACCAATTTGTTGGCCGCGCCGATGGACTTGCCCCGCGTCAAACTCAGCGCCAATTGGATGGCGGCCTGCGGCGAACCGGGTGAAGATGCGGCCTTGTACGACACCGTCAAAGCCGTGGGTTTAGAGCTGTGTCCGGCCTTGGGCATTTCCATTCCAGTGGGCAAAGACAGCTTGTCCATGCGCACCCAATGGCGTGACAACGACACCACGCACAAAGTCACATCGCCCGTGAGCCTGATCGTCACCGCATTTGCCAGCATCGACGATGTGCGCGGCACCCTCTCGCCCCAACTCGATGCCAATGAAGCAGACACCACATTGGTGTTGATCGACCTGGGCAAAGGCCAGCACCGCATGGCGGCAAGCATCTTGAGTCAAGTCATTCAACAACCGGGCGACACCGTGCCCGATTTGGACGATCCGCAAGATTTGATCAACTTGGTCAACGCAATCAACACCTTGCGCGCACAGCACAAAATCTTGGCCTACCACGACCGCAGCGACGGCGGCTTGCTGGCCGCAGTGGCCGAAATGGCGTTTGCCGGACAAGTTGGCGTGGCCTTGAACGTGGACATGTTGGTGACCGAGGGCGATGGCATCAGCGACAGCCGCGCCGATCATGGCGACAGCAAAAACTGGGCCTCACAAGTCAGTGCGCGTCGTGAAGAACTCACCCTCAAAGCCTTGTTCAACGAAGAGTTGGGTGTGGTGCTGCAAGTGCGCACCCGCGAACGCAATGAGGTCATGCAAACCTTGCGCGAATGCGGGTTGTCCAAACACAGCCACTTCATTGGCAAGACACGTCCGCTGTCGTCCAGCGTTGACAAAGGCAAAGGCGAAATCAGCATTTGGCGCGACGCCAAAGAGGTGTTTGCCGCCAAGCTGTCCGATTTGCACCAGGTCTGGGATAGCGTGAGTTGGAAGATTTGCCAACAACGAGACAACCCCGCGTGTGCCGATGCCGAACATGCCGCAGCGGGTGACCCCACCAACCCTGGCATGCATGTGCATTTGCCAGCAGGCGTCATGGACGATGTGGCGGCACCTTTTCTGAACCTGCAAGCCCAGCCCAAAGTGGCGGTGTTGCGCGAGCAAGGCGTCAACTCCCACGTCGAGATGGCGTACGCCTTTAGCCAAGCCGGTTTTGAGGCTTATGACGTTCACATGACCGATTTGCAAACAGGTCGAGCCAACTTGCAAGACTTCAAAGGTTTGGTGGCTTGCGGTGGCTTCAGCTACGGCGACACCTTAGGCGCAGGCATTGGTTGGGCGCGCAGCATCACCTTTAACCCAAGTTTGTCAGAGCAGTTTCAGCAATTTTTTGCACGCACAGACACCTTTGGCTTGGGCGTGTGCAATGGCTGCCAAATGTTTGCGGAATTGGCCGACATCATTCCTGGCGCTGAGCATTGGCCTCGCTTCACCACCAACCAAAGCGAACGCTTTGAAGCGCGTTTGTCGATGGTGGAAGTGTTGGACTCGCCCAGCTTGTTTTTTGCCGGCATGTCAGGCGCGCGCTTGCCAATCGCAGTGGCGCACGGCGAAGGCTTTGCCAACTTTGCCCATCGAGGCGATGCTTCAAAAGTCACACCAGCCATGCGCTTTGTGGACAACCACGGGCAGGCCACAGAAACCTACCCGTTCAACCCCAATGGCAGCGCGGGAGGACTGACCGCTGTGACAACGGCGGATGGCCGTTTCACCGCCATGATGCCGCACCCCGAGCGCGTGTTTCGCAATGTGCAGATGAGCTGGAGCGACCTAGCCACCACTGGCGGCTTGTCTGCTTACAGCCCTTGGATGCGCATTTGGCGCAACGCGCGCCGCTGGGTGGGGTAATCAGTGCACGCCTTGTGCAGGCCGCTTTTTGTAGAACGTCAAAGGACTCTCTGAAGCGGCTTGCAGCACCGCACGTTTCATTTTGCCGACCACATGCATCTCGCAGGGCTTGCAGTCAAAACGCAGCGTCAGTTTTTCTTTGCCGTTGATGAGTTGCAGCGGTTCGGCGCGGATCGTGCCTTGCACCCCAGTCACGCCTTTTGCTTGCTTCGGGCACAGACTGAGCGAAAACCGAACGCAATGCTTGGTGATCATCAGGCTGACTTCACCCACTTCTTCGTGCGACTCGTAGGCCGCATCAATGACCTTGACGCCATGTTTGGCATAAAAGTCACGCGCTTTGTGGTTGAAGACATTGGCCAGGTAAGTCAGCGTGTCCTCTGGGTAAAGAGTGGGCGGCTCAAGCGGGGTTGCACGTGGCAAACGCGTCAATCCTTGCTGGCGCGCCAATTCAAGCGCTGACACAGCTTCGCGCCGCAGTGCGTTGAGTTGCGAAGGCGGCACAAACCAAGGACGTTGCAAATCGAGTTGCAGGCTCAAGGGTTCAAAAAGGGTGTCACCCAATTTGGCCAGTTGGGTGGTGAGCTTTTCATGTGCGTGTTGCGCATCGTTGGGGGCTTGCCACGCCAAGGGCAGGGTGGCGTTGGCGGTGAATCCTGCTTCATCGGTCAGGTTCAAGGCCAAGCCTTTGGGTGTTTCGCTCAGGTTCATCCAAACACCGATGCGGCGTTCAGCCGATTTTTTGTCCAGCGTTCGCACCCAATTCATGTCGCGGTTGCGGTTGACTTGCACGCCTTTGCGCAAATCTTTGAAGCTGCTCATGGGGTCTTTGGGCCACAGCTTCCACACGCCTTGGCCCGAGCTCTCGACGCGGTTGATTTGCAAGCCGATCAACTCTTTTTGCAAATCGTAGTAGCAAAGGCCATCGCCGTTGTGCAGCACCAGCTGAGTGTCGTCGGTGGTGATTTCCAAATGGTCTGCTGCCACACGGTTCACCCAAGCGATCGGTTGTCCTGGATTTTTAGGCGTGTCAAACGCACCAATGTCTTCTTTGCGTCCTTGCACAAAGTAATCGGTGAATTCGCGGTTGAAGTTTTGATTGGGATCGGGCGTGAAATGGAAGTGGGTTTTGCCATGCGAAGCGGCTGCCAGTTCAGGCCGCTCATTCAAAACTTCGTCCAACAGGGTGCGGTAATGCGCCGTGATGTTTTTGACATACGCCATGTCTTTGTAGCGGCCTTCGATTTTGAAGCTGCGCACGCCAGCGTCAATCAAAGCACGCAAGTTATCGCTTTGGTTGTTGTCTTTCATGCTCAACACATGCTTGTCGTGCGCCACGATTCGGCCTTGAGCGTCTTTGACTTCATAAGGCAATCGGCAGGCTTGCGAACAATCGCCTCGGTTGGCGCTGCGCCCTGTGTGCGCATGGCTGATGTAACACTGGCCGCTGTAGGCCACGCACAAAGCGCCGTGAACAAAAAACTCCAAAATGCAGCGATCGGCATCGATCACATCACGAATGGCTGCAATTTGCGGCAAAGTCAATTCGCGGGCCAACACAATTTGGCTCAAGCCGGCGTCTTGTAAAAATTTGGCTTTTTCAGGGGTTCGGATGTCGGTTTGTGTGCTGGCGTGCAATTGCAGCGGTGGCATGTCAAGTTCAAGCAACCCCATGTCTTGCACAATCAAAGCGTCCACACCTGCTTCATAAAGCTGCCAGGCCAGTTGACGCGCAGGCTCTAATTCGTCGTCACGCAAGATGGTGTTGAGCGTGACAAAAATCCGGCTGTGAAAACGGTGCGCGTGTTCCACCAAACGTGCGATGTCTTGAATGCTGTTGTCCGCCGTCGAGCGTGCGCCAAAGGAAGGCCCGCCAATGTAGACCGCATCGGCACCGTGGTTCACGGCTTCGATGCCAATGTCGGCGGTTCGGGCAGGGGCGAGCAATTCGAGTTGATGCGGCAACATAAGCGTTTTTCAAAGAATTACGAATTATCGCAAGCTGCACTTGCCAAGCACAAGCGCATGAAAAAAGCGACCCGAAGGTCGCTTGTTCTGGTCCATGCCGTTGGTTTATTCGAATTTGGCTTATTCGACTTTAGCTTTGGCACGCAGTTCTTGCTGGAAAGCAGCCATGCGTTGCTGCTGCATTTGCTGCACGATTTGAGGTTTGACTTCTTCAATCTTGGGCAATTGCGCCTCGCGCACATCGTCCAAACGGATGATGTGATAGCCAAATTGGCTTTTGACGGGGGCAGGCGTGACTTCACCTTTTTTCAGGCTTGTCATGGCGTCAGAGAATTCTTTGACAAAGTTGCCGGGAGCGGCCCAATCCAAGTCACCGCCGTTGGCGCCGGAGCCTGGGTCTTTGGAGAGTTTTTTGGCCAGATCTTCAAACTTGCCACCTTTTTTGAGCTTGGCCAAGATGTCGTTGGCTTGGGCTTCGGTTTCGACCAGGATGTGACGCGCGTGGTATTCCTTGCCGCCATTGGCTGCAACAAATTTGTCGTATTCGGCTTGAACATCGGCGTCGGTGACGGCGTTTTTCTCTTGGAAATCAGCAAACAACTGGCGGATCAAGATGGTTTGACGCGCCAATTCCAGCTGTACTTTGTACTCGTCAGATGCATCCAAGCCGCGTTTTTGCGCTTCTTGCATGAAGATTTCGCG
>CAIYFE010000281.1 GCA_903925445.1 uncultured Burkholderiales bacterium
GTTGAATCTCGTCACCAAAACCCAGTTGCTGGGGTGAAATCGCCAGCCACTCCGCCAAGACCAACAGTTTGTCATGCGTCGGCAGTGTCTCGCCACGTAACCAACGGCGCACTCCATGCAGCGTCATGGGCTTGCCCCAGTAACGCGTGTTGAACTCGCGTTCAAGCACAGCGGGTTTGGCGTCGTAGCCGGCCGCCTTCATCGCATCGTGTAACCGATCCGCAAACAAGAGCTTTGCGTTTTTCATCCGGTTACGTTATTCGGCAACCCACTTCCAAGCGGAACACGACTGTATAGTTACGTCAAAAACTTAACTAATTGTTAAATTCACCCGCTTTTGCTGCCGCAGAGGCTTCTTTGGTACCGCTTCATGTCCAAATCCCTGCTCGAACAACTCCCGGAAATCGTCAAAGAAGGCCGCAAACAAGCTGAAAAAATCTTAGAGGGAATGGAAGGGCGCCAGCGCATCAGCCTGCAAACGCGTGAGGTCGTGCTGCCCGCACGCGACAGCAAAGCGCAAGACTGGATCGCACAACAAACCCGAGCAAACCAGCGCGAGGTGTTTGCACCGGGGCAAGCCAGCCTGATCGACAGCCCACAAGCCACGTTGGGCGCCGCGCCCGAAGCGCCTTGGGCCAATCGGCTGATTTATGGCGACAACTTGCTGGCCATGGCGGCCTTGCTGGCGGGCGACGAGAACACGCCCAGCCTGCGGGGCAAAGTGGACTTGATCTACATCGACCCACCTTTTGACTCCAAGGCCGACTACCGCACCAAGGTCACGTTGCCGGGTGTGGAGATCGAACAAAAGCCCACGGTCATCGAGCAGTTCGCCTATTCAGACACCTGGAGCGACGGCACCGCCTCGTACCTGGCCATGATCACGCCACGTTTGATCCTGATGCGTGAACTGCTGGCCGATACCGGGTCCATCTACGTGCATCTGGATTGGCATGTGGGGCATTACGTGAAGCTGGTGATGGATGAAGTTTTCGGAAAGCGAAATCTGTTGAACGAAGTGGTTTGGATGAAAACCAAGCCCAAAGGCGGGACACCAACTGGCAGTGTTCACGACACCATGTACTGGTTTGCGAAAAATTCAGACCTTGCGGAGGTGAACTTTGTTTACAGGGATCATTCCCCCGAATATGTCGAAAAAACCTACAAGTACTCAGATGAAGGAGGCCGTTACGGGCTTGTTACCTTGGATGCACCAGGGTCAGGGCCAACACGACGTTTTGGCGAAAGGGAAATTGCACCCCCAACAGGTAGGCATTGGGCATGGACACAAGATCGCATCAACGAGCAATTCAAGTTAGGCAATGTTGTAGTAGGACCACAGGGTGCTGTTTATCAAAAGCGCTACTTAGATAAAACAGATGGTCAGGTCGTGGGTAGTCTTTGGATTGACGAGGAGGTACGAATAGGCCTTATGGATTCAAGCAAAGAGGCAGTTGGATACGGGACTCAAAAACCAGAACGCCTCTTACAAAGAGTCATCCAGTCGGCCACCTCACCTAACGCATTGGTCACAGATTTTTTTGCGGGATCAGGCACAACAGCCGCAGTTGCCGAAAAACTAGGCCGCCGTTGGATCACCTCGGACCTTGGCAAGCCAGCTTGCATGATCATGCGCAAACGCCTGATCGACCAAGAAGCCAAGCCCTTTCTTTACCAAGCCA
>CAIYFE010000282.1 GCA_903925445.1 uncultured Burkholderiales bacterium
GCATGCGATGGCTTGGGACACCAAGACTTTTTCGATCCCACGCGCGTGGTGGCTTTCCCTTCCCTGAGCTTGGGCAGCGGCGCGATCAAAGGCTGGGACAGGCGCAATGCGCATTACTTCAACCTGCTCGAGAGCATTGCCAAACATTACGGTTTTGACATTGACACCGCTTTTGAAGACCTGAGCCCCCAAGTGCAACACGTGTTGCTGTATGGCTCGGGCGAGGAAGAGATCAAGTTCAACTACAGCTTGGACGCCAGCAGCAAAAAATTGAGCAAGAAGCATCCGTTTGAAGGCATCTTGGTCAACATGGAACGCCGCTACCGCGAGACAGACTCTTCGGTGGTGCGAGAAGATTTGGCCCGCTACCGAGGCACTCGCGCTTGCACCAGCTGCGAAGGCACGCGCTTGCGCCGCGAAGCACGCCATGTGCGCGTGGGCGAAGGGGCGCAAATGCGGGGCATTTACGAAATCAGCCACACCACCTTGGGCGAATGTTTCCAATACTTCAACACCTTGCAACTGGTGGGCGCCAAAGCCGAAATCGCTGACAAAGTGGTGCGCGAAATTGCATCGCGTTTGAAGTTCCTCAACGACGTCGGACTGAACTACTTAAGCCTGGACCGCAGCGCCGACACCTTGTCTGGCGGCGAGGCGCAGCGCATTCGCTTGGCCTCACAAATCGGCTCGGGCCTGACGGGCGTGATGTATGTGCTGGACGAGCCCAGCATTGGTTTGCACCAGCGCGACAACGACCGATTGATCGACACGCTCAAACACTTGCGCAACATCGGCAACAGCGTGATCGTGGTCGAACACGACGAAGACATGATCCGCGCCGCAGATTTTTGCGTTGACATGGGCCCAGGCGCTGGCGTACACGGCGGGCGCGTGATGGCGCAAGGCACGCCCGCACAAATCGAAGCCAACCCCAACTCGCTGACCGGCAACTATTTGTCGCAAGCCTTGCGCATCGACGTGCCCAAGCAGCGCCTGGCCTTTTTGCCCGTTCCTGCCGACCAATTGGCCGCCCAACGCTTGGTGGACAAAACCGCCAGCGCGCACCAAGTCATTCGCATCGCGGGCGCGCGCGGCAACAACCTGAAAAACGTGACGGTTGAAATTCCCGTGGGCTTGCTCACCTGCGTGACCGGCGTGTCGGGTTCGGGCAAATCGACGCTGGTCAATGACACGCTTTACACCGCAGCGGCGCACACCATTCACCGCGCCCACGATGAGCCCGCAGCGCACGACGACATCACAGGGCTGGACTACTTCGACAAAGTCATCAACGTGGACCAATCGCCCATTGGCCGCACGCCGCGCAGCAATCCAGCCACTTACACCGGCTTGTTCACGCCCATTCGCGAACTGCTGGCCGAAGTGCCTACCGCGCGCGAACGCGGCTACGGCCCTGGACGCTTCAGCTTCAACGTGCCCGCCGGTTCAGGCGGTGGCCGCTGCGAAGCTTGCCAAGGCGACGGCATGGTCAAAGTTGAGATGCACTTTTTGCCCGACGTGTACGTGCCTTGCGATGTTTGCCACGGCTTGCGCTACAACCGAGAAACCTTGGAGGTTTTGTACAAAGGCAAAAACATCGCGCAGATTTTGGATTTGACGGTGGAAGACGCTTTGCAGTTTTTCAGCGCCGTGCCCAACATCGCACGCAAGCTGCAAACCTTGATGGACGTGGGCTTGAGCTACATCCAACTGGGTCAATCTGCGACCACGCTATCGGGCGGCGAGGCGCAGCGCGTGAAGTTGGCGCTGGAGCTGAGCAAACGCGACACCGGTCGCACGCTCTACATCTTGGATGAACCCACCACGGGTCTGCACTTTGCCGACATCGCCTTGCTGCTCAAGGTGTTGCAACATTTGCGCGATGCGGGCAACACCATCGTCATCATCGAACACAACTTGGACGTGATCAAAACTGCCGATTGGCTCATCGACATGGGCCCCGAAGGCGGCTCTGGCGGGGGCACGGTGGTGGGAGTAGGCACGCCCGAGGCTTTGGCGGCCAATCCTGAGAGCTTCACGGGGCGGTATTTGAAGCGGTTATTGGCTTAACAGGTCATGGCTGGACTTGGCATGCAAGGGCATCAAGCCCGCGCATCTTGCAAAGTCTGGCGTGTCTGCATCGCAACGCTGCGCGCGGCTTGCGCAAAATCATCGCCACTGGAGGCATACAAAATCGCGCGTGATGAGTTCACGATGATGGGGCCAGTGGTCGCGCCCTGAGCCACCCGCAAACCCGCTTTGACCGTGGCCACCGCGTCGCCGCCTTGTGCGCCCACGCCGGGTATGAGCAAAGGCACCGTGGGGGCGAGTTCGCGCACGCGTTCAATTTCTTTGGGGTAAGTTGCACCGACAACAAGACCCAATTGACCATTCAAATTCCAAGCGCCTTGCGCCAAACCCGCCACGTGTTCGTAGAGCAAAGGCTGACCGTCGATCGAGGCCAAACGTTGGTTTTGCAAGTCATCGCCGCCTGGGTTGGAGGTGCGGCAGAGCAAAAACGCGCCTTTGTCGTGGTATTTCAAGTAAGGCGCCACCGAGTCCCAACCCATGAAGGGCGACAGCGTGACCGCATCGGCGCCGTAGCGCTCGAAGGCTTCAATCGCATATTGCTCAGCGGTGGAGCCAATGTCGCCGCGTTTGGCATCCAAGATGATGGGCACATGCGGCGCAACTCGGCGCATGTGCTCCATCAGGCGTTCCAGTTGGCCTTCGGCGCGATGGGCAGCGAAGTAGGCAATTTGAGGTTTGAAGGCCATCGCCAAATCCGCCGTGGCATCCACGATGGCAGCACAAAAGTCGTAGATCTTGTTGGCATCGCCTTTGTAGCGCGTTGGAAACTTGGTGGGTTCGGGGTCTAAGCCCACGCACAGCATAGAAGCGTTTTGGCGCTCTGCGGCGCTGAGCATGTCAAGGAAGTTCATCCCCGCATTGTAAAAGTGCCGCCCACACGCAGGCGACAGAGCAAATCCCGCGCACCCGCTACCATGCAAGGCATGTCTGCATTGCCCCAACTCACACGCCAACAACTCTGGACACTCATCACCCTGACCATGGTGTGGGGGTGGAACTGGCCGATCATGAAATTGGGCATCACCAACTTTCCACCCCTGAGCTTTCGCAGCTTGTCCATGTTGGTGGGCTTGCCTTTGTTGGGACTGGCTTTGCGCGTGCTCAAAGTGCCTTTTGCCATTCCGCGTGCTTTTTGGCGCGAGCTGTTTGTTTTGGCTTTTTTCAACATGCTGATTTGGCACGTCATGGTGATTTTGGCCTTGCCCATGCTCTCCAGCGGACGTGCGGCCATCTTGGGCTACACCATGCCCATTTTTTCTGCCGTGTGGGGCGTGATGTGGTTTCAAGCACCGCTCAAAGCGCGGGCTTGGGGCGGCGTGGCGGCAGCGGCTTTGGGGGTGTTGCTGCTGCTGTGGAACGAACTTTCGCGCTTTGCTGGTCAACCCGTGGGCGTGTTGATGGTTTTATTTGCTGCTGCCACTTGGGCTTATGGCACCCAACGTTTGCGCCACACCCCCATGCCCGTGCCAACGCTGACGATTGCATTTTGGATGACCACCTTGACCACGGTGATGATGACCACTTTGGCGATTTGCTTTGAACAAGACCGCTGGCACATGCCGCAAGAAAGCACCTTGTGGGCCATTGCCTACAACGCCGTGGGCGTGTTTGCGTTTGCGCAGGCCGCCTGGCTCACGCTGGCTCGCAGCTTGCCGCCTGTGGCCTCTACGTTGAGTGTGATGTTCATTCCGGTGCTGGGTGTTTTCACCGGCGCCTGGTGGCTGGGTGAGGTGCTGCATTGGCAAGACTGGGCTGCCGTGGCACTCATGGTGGTGGCCATTGCCTCGGTGCTGTGGCCGGCCAAACAGCCCGATTAAGTCGCCGACAGGTGCGCCATCGCCAAGCACAAATCGGCCCAGACTTTGGCTTTTTCAGGCAAGTTGCGCATCACATACGCGGGGTGATACGTGACCACCACCGGCACTTGGTTGAAGCGATGCACTTGCCCGCGCAATTTGCCCAAAGGCAAGGTCTGCACATCGGGCACGCTGGCTTGCAGCAAAGCATTGGCGGCGAAGCGCCCCATGACCACAATCATCTTGGGTTGCAACAACTCAATTTGACGGTGCAAATAAGGCACGCACTGCGCCAGCTCTTCGGGATTGGGATTGCGGTTGCCCGGCGTGCTGCACTTGAGCACTTGGGTGATGAAGACGCTGCCCTGACCGTTTTCGGGTTTTCGCGACAAGCCACAAGCGCGCAACATGTTGTCCAACAACTGTCCGGCTTCGCCCACAAATGGCTGGGCTTGCGCATCTTCGGCCGCACCGGGCACTTCACCCACCACCATCCAGTCGACGGGGGTCGGCTGTGTCACATCAGAGGCTGCGGTGCCAAACACGGTGTTTTTGCGGGTTTGGCACAAGCCACACGCATGGCATTGCGCCACGCTGGTTTGCAGCGTTTGCCAGTCCATGTCGCTCACGCCTTGCACCGCTTTGAGCTGGGTCATGACCGGCTCTAAAGCCTGCGCCGCGGTTGGTAGGGCGCGATCGATCGGCTTGGCAAGCGTGGTTGCTTGCGCATGCGCTGCTGCTGGCACATGGGCGGGGGTGGACTCCTCGGGCGCTGGCGCATCTGGCAACCACACGCGCACGCCCATCTCGGCCAGCATGGCGCGTTGACGGGGGTCGAGGTTCAGAGTCATGGATTGGGGCTCACAGTTTCAAAGACATGACCACCGCATCTTCGCGTTGGCCTGCGTGGGCGGGGTAGTAGTTTTTGCGCTCACCCACGCGACTGTAGCCGTAACGCGTGTAGACCTGAATGGCGCGTGCATTGCTTTTGCGCACCTCCAGCCAAATGCATTCGGCTTGTTGTGTTTGCGCCCAAAGACGCAGGGCATCCAGCATCAACACGGCCAAGCCTTGGCTCTGAAACTCGGGCGCCACGGTGATGTTGAGCAAATGCACTTCTTGCACGCCCTGCATGGCCACAAAGTAGCCCAGCAACGCCTGGCCTGACCACAAAGCGCGCAAGTGATAACCCGATTTGAGCGAGTCCGCAAAATTGCCCCGCGTCCACGGATGCGAGTAAGCGCGCTGCTCAATGCGCACCACGTCGTTGAGCATGTCTTCATGCAACACCTCAAGGCGAACTTCGGGTTGGAGCACGGCGTTCATGCAAGACCTTGTTTGGCTTGCATCCGTTCTTGGGTGGTTTGCGCCACTTTGTCACGGATGTACAACGGCAAAGCCTGCTCTGGTGGCACGGCTTGGCCTTGCTGCCAAGCGCCAATTGCCAAGCGGGTGAGCGCCGCCGCCGTGGGCCCAACCGAGAGCCGCTGCGCGGGAACATGGTTGGACCAACGTCCTGCATAAACGTCCCACGCATTGCCTGCCGCCACGCTTTCAGCGCCCCAAGCCGAAGGCGGCGCGACATCTTGCGGGCTTTGCACCAGCGGCGCTTGCACTTCATGCCAAGCACCGTCGGCGTATTCATAAGCGGCGCTGTAGACCTGATCCATGCGCGCATCCAGCACAACCAACACGCGCACAGAGCTGGCTTGCAAGACAGCGCGCGCCTCTTCGGCCACCGCCAGCAACGTATCCAACGGCAAGACCGACACACCCGCGCCAAATGCCAAGCCTTGCGCCAGCGAACACGCCGTGCGCAAGCCCGTGAACGCGCCAGGTCCGCGTCCAAAAACCACCGCGTTCAGCTCGGAAAACTGCAAACCGGCTTGTTCCATCAAGGCCTGAATTTGCGGCAACGCCTGGGGCGACGATTGCGCCGCACCCGCGCCCGTGTGCGACCAAGTTTGATCACCCCGCGTGACGGCGAGCGACATGCTGTCGGTGCTGGTCTCGATGGCGAGCCAGTGAAAAGCGGATGCATTGGACTTGGACATGGCGCAATTATCCCGCTGAGATAATTGCGCCATGCCTGCTCCATTTTTTGCGCGTTGTTGGGTCGTGGTTGGCTTGCTGCTCCCGTTGAGCTTTGCAGGTGCGCAAACCCACGCCAAACACAAGCCCCACGCGGCTTTGCCCGCGCCCGTGCATGCCACAGGCGACGTGGGAGATCTGCCCCCAGCAGCACTGAACGCCTTACAACGCGCCAAAGTGCCTGCCGATGCGCTGCATGTGATGCTGTGGGAGGCCGGCAGCACAGCCGCGCCACGTTTGAGCCACCAAGCACAAACCCCCATCAACCCCGCGTCACTCATGAAGCTGGTGACCACCAGCGCCGCACTGGATAGCTTGGGCGCCGCTTTCACGTGGCACACGCCTGTTTATGTGGATGGCCCCATCAAAGATGGTGTGTTGCAAGGCTCGGTCTACCTCAAAGGCAGCGGTGATCCGCAATTGGTCGTCGAGCGTTTGTGGCTGCTCATGCGTCGCTTGCAAGGCTTGGGCATTCAAAAAATCCAAGGCGACTTGGTGATAGACCGCAGCGCTTTTGACGTTGCGCCACGCGACGAAGCCAGCTTTGACGGCGAACCGCTGCGCCCCTACAACGCCGCGCCCGACGCGCTGTTGGTCAACTTCAAATCGCTGCTGGTGCATTTTTCGCCCGACCGCGCGGCCAACGTGGCGCATGTGCATCTGGAGCCGCCCATGTCGGGCGTGCAGTTCCCCGCCACCGTGGCGTTGAGCAACAGCGATTGCACCGACTACCGCAGCAGCCTCAAAGCCGATTGGACCCAGCCCACACGCATCTCTTTTGCGGGCAGTTTTCCCGCCAGTTGCGGCGACAAAATTTGGCCCATCGCTTACAGCGCTTCGGGGCAATTTCTCAACCGCGCCTTGCTGGGCATGTGGCAGCAGTTGGGCGGCCAAATCAGCGGGCAAGTGCGCGAGGGCTTGGTGCCCAGCAACTCTAAGCCCGTGTTTGACGTCGAGTCTGCGCCGTTGTCGGACATCGTTCGCAGCATCAACAAATACAGCAACAACGTGATGGCGCAGCAAGTCTTTTTGAGCTTGAGCCAACAACAAAACGGCGTGGGCAGCTTTGCCGCATCCAACAAAGTGGTTCAGCAATGGTGGCGCGAGCGCGTGGGCAGCGAGCCGCCGGTGCTGGACAACGGCTCGGGTCTGAGCCGCGACGAGCGCATCAGCGCCAGTGGCTTGGCGCAGCTGCTGCAAACCATGTGGCGCTCGCCAAATATGTCTGAACTCATGAGCTCGCTGCCCGTCACAGGCACCGACGGCACCTTAAAGCGCAGCAAAGCCCAAGCGGTGGCTCACCTCAAAACCGGAAGCCTGCGCGACGTGGCGGGCATTGCAGGCTATGTGGATGGCGCAAACGCAAAACGGTGGATACTTGTGGCCGTTCTCAACCATCCCAACGCCAACGCAGCGCGACCCGCGCTCGACGCTTTGATCGATTGGGCTGCACAACAGCCCTGAAATACCTAATCACCCATGCAATTGCCCGAACTCGTCGGCTACGCAGCCGCGTCGCTCACCACCGCCAGCTTCATTCCCCAAGCTTGGCTCACCTTCAAAACCCGCGACGTCAGCGGCATTTCACTGGGCATGTACAGCGTGTTCACCGCAGGTATTGCGCTGTGGTTGGTCTACGGTTTGATGATCCAAGCGTGGCCGGTGGTGATTGCCAACGTGATCACCTTGGTGTTGGCCGCGAGTATTTTGGTGATGCGGTTGCGGTTTAAAACAGCAACTTAATCGCCAACACCGTTGTCACCCATTTCAAAACCAACACGCCCTGTTTTTCGGGAATGATGTTTTTCGCGCCGCGCCCCAATACGCTGCCCAATATTGCGCCCAATAGCATTGCCACAATTTGTGGCGCATAGTGTGCAAACGAAAAACCTGCCAACACAAAAGCGGCCACTCTGAAGACATTCAGCACCGACATTTGCGCGGCGTTGGTGGCAATGACCACGTCACGCGACAGTTTTTGCTTAACCAGCAAGGCAATAGATATTGCGCCGACGCTGCCCACAAAGATGGCCAAAAATGCTTGTATGCAGGCCGTTATATAAGCGTTGTCAAACACTGCGCCGGCGCGTTTCAATATATTTGTCCACGTTGTGAGCAATATAAAAATCGCGATGACCCAAGCCAACACTTCTTCGCTCAACACGCCAATGAAGGGGTAGCCCAAGCAAGTGCCAAGCAAGCCACCCACCGCATAAGACCACAAAGTACCCGGCTTGATTTTCTTGGCCGACAACAAAGCCCTAGAGCCGTTGCTGAACAAATTGAAAATGCTTTGAATCGCAATCACCGCAGACAGCGGCAAAAACACCGGCATCACCACCATGATCAGCAAACCACCACCCAAACCAATCGCAGAGGTCAACGCCGAGCTGGCCATGCTGGCCAGCATCAACCCCAACAAATCCATTTCAACTTTCTAAAAACAACTCGTCATTCAACGCCAAATTTGCAAAACCAAGACCCATCGTTTTTATGCACGCTCAATCACTGAATCAAACTATCGCCAGCATCAATTGCCCGGTTTCCGCCTTGGTCGCACGAACTTTGATTTCAATGTCATAGCCCAGCCGCGTGAGGCAGTCCATCAATTTTCTTTCAGACAGGTTGGTGAAGTCACCGCGCATCATGTCAGACACTTTGGGTTGGCTGATGCCCATTCGTTTCGCAGCCTCTTGTTGCGTTAGGCCACGACTTTTCATGGCTTTTCTGATCTCGATCACCAATCCAGTTTTAATTTTTAGCTTTTCGGCGTCTGCTAGCCCAAGATCAGCAAATACATTTTTGGAGCCACGATGTATTTCGACGCCTTCAACAAGTAGAGTTTTCATTTCCTCAACTCCTTTATGTACGCTTGTGCAATTTTCAATCTAGTATGGACGATGTCTAAGTGTTCTTTGGGTGTCGCAATGCCTCGCTTGCTTTTCTTCTGAAAGCAGTGAAGCACAAAAACGGCCTCAGCAAACTTGACGGTGTAGACGGCTCGGTAAGTGCCACCCACTCCGTTTTGCACGACTTCAAGTACCCCAGCACCCTCAAAGCCCTTGAGCACTTTCGCCGCATCGTGCTTATCGCCCACCTGGGTAAGGACAAAGCAAATCCGAAAAACCGCCGAACATCCACTGGCAAGGCCATCAAGTCTTTGTGGCTGCTACCGATCCATTGCAGTGGCTTTTCATTTTCGGACATGTCCGAAATATATATGAACCAGTATATTCGGTCAATCGATTGAGTCACCCGGCGTAGCCGCCCGCATCAACCGGTCCCTGACCCCGTCCCAAGCGGGCGCTGCGGGCGGCGCTTCTACCCAAATTTGGCTTGCGCCTTGTTCGTCAAAGCGGCGCAGTTGAGCAAACAGTTCGTGGGCGCAAGCTGCGGCTTCTTGGGGCATGGGTACGCTCAACACCCGCTGCGTCAAGGTGGAGGGCACTTGCAGCGTCGTCGTGCGCAACCAAACGGCAATCAAGCCTAAATTTGACGCTGAACTGCCTTGGGCTTGATGCGCCAACGCGGCCAAGGCTTGGCCGATTTCAGAGGGCGTCATCAAATGCAGCTTGGCATTGGGCGCGTAGTGCGAGGCCAGTGTGCCCGAAGCACGCGGTGCGGCCTCGTCCAAGCGTCCCTGCAAGGCGGGAGAAATTCGCACGGTCACGCCACAGGCAGCGCTCAATTGTTCGGGCGTCAACACGCCGGGACGCAGCAACACGGGCGCGTCTCGGGTGCAATCGACGATGGTGGATTCGATGCCTACATCGCACGCTCCGCCGTCAATCACCAGCAAGTCCGCATCAAATTCGCCCGCCACATGTGCCGCGGTGGTGGGGCTGACGCGGCCAAACAAATTGGCGCTGGGCGCGGCCACGCCCCACACGCCCAAGCTCTGCGCGTGGCGCAGCACGGCTTGTGCCACGGGGTGCGCCGGACAACGCAAACCCACCGAATCTTGCCCGCCCGCGGCAACAGCGGCCACGTCTTGGCGACGCGGCAAGATGAGGGTCAAGGGTCCTGGCCAAAAAGCGTCCATCAAAGCTTGGGCAAACGCGGGCACGCGACTGGCAAAGCGCGACACATCGGATGCTTGCGCCACATGCACGATCAGCGGGTGGTGGTTGGGACGGCCTTTGGCGGCAAAAATTTTTTTCACCGCGGCATCGTTGCCTGCGTCTGCCGCCAAACCGTAAACGGTTTCTGTGGGCAAGCCCAGCAATTCACCACGCTGCAAAGCTTGTGCCGCTTGTGCAATCGCATTGGGAAGTTGAGCGTCCAGAATCACAGCGACTCAAAACGGGGCGATGCCCAAAATGGCAGCAGCCTTGAGCGCCGTTTCACGTGCTTGCTCTGGCGTTGGCGCGGTGATGTTGAGGTGCCCCATCTTGCGTCCCACACGCGCTTGGGTCTTGCCATACAAATGCAAATGAACGCCAGGCAGCGCCAGCACTTGGCTCCACGCCGGTTCGCTGGGCTGCTCGCCTTGGGTGAACCACAAATCGCCCAGCAAATTGAGCATGATGGCCGCGCTGTGTTGGCGCGGCTGCGTCAGCGGCAAATCGGCCATGCAGCGCACTTGCAATTCAAATTGCGAAACATCGCAGGCGTCTTGGCTGTAATGGCCGCTGTTGTGCGGACGCGGCGCAATTTCGTTGACCACCAGTTCGCCGTTGCGTTCGTCGTGAAGAATAAAAAACTCCACGCACAACACGCCCACGTAATCCAAACCTTGCGCCACGGCTTGAGCCGCTTGCACGGCTTGGGTTGCCAAAACAGGGCTGATGTTGCCCGCCGAGACTTCCGTCACAGCCAAGATGCCGTCGCGGTGCAAGTTGCGTTGTACGGGCAAATGCACCATGGCGCCATCGCGACCCCGCGCCACGATGACCGAACACTCGGCCGCCAAAGGCAACATTTTTTCAAGCACACAGGCCGTACGCTTGAGGGCATCCCAAGCTTGGATCAATTCTTCGCGCGTGCGAACGCGCACTTGACCTTTGCCGTCATAGCCCATGCGGGCAGTTTTCAAAATGCCGGGCAACAAATCGCTGCTCACTTGGGCAAGTTGCTCGGGCGTTTGGATCACCGCATGCGGTGCAACGGGCACGCCACACGCCACAAAATGCGCTTTCTCGCGGGCACGGTCTTGTGCCACGGCCACCGCTTGTGCGGCAGGTGAGGCTTTGGGGCTCAGGCGCTCAAGGGCATCGGCGGGCACATTTTCAAACTCGGTGGTCACCGCCTGACATTGCTGCGCGAGTTGCGCCAAAGTCTGCGCATCCAAGTAATCTTTTTGAAGGTGGTGGTGGCTGATCCAACCGGCGGGAGAGTTGGCATCGGGATCGAGCACCACCGTTTGATAGCCCATGCGCTGCGCCTCATGCGCCCACATGCGAGCCAGCTGGCCACCACCCAACACGCCCAAAGTAGCGCCCGGCAACACGGGCTTTAAGGCGGTTTTCATAAAGGCGGTGGCACGTGCATGTTGCGCGCGACTTCGGTTTGGGCGGCTCGAAACGCTTGCAACTTGGCTGCCAGCGCCGCGTCTTGCGACGCCATCATGGCCACGGCAAACAACGCGGCATTGGCCGCGCCTGCATGACCGATGGCAAACGTTGCCACAGGAATGCCCTTGGGCATTTGCACGATGCTGTGCAAAGAATCCACGCCTTGCAAATGCTTGCTGGCCACCGGCACACCCAGCACGGGCACGATGGTTTTGGCCGCCAACATGCCGGGCAAATGTGCAGCGCCGCCCGCACCTGCGATGATGGCGCGCAGACCCCGCGCCTGCGCGCTTTCGGCGTAGGCGAACATGTCGTCCGGCATGCGGTGCGCAGAAACGACACGGGTTTCAAAAGAGACGCCAAATTCTTGGAGAATCTGGGCTGCGTGTTGCATGGTGTCCCAATCGGAATTGGAGCCCATGACAACGCCAACGTGCACTGTGGTCATGTTTAAGCAGTGAGTAACTAAACAGCAATTTTAAAACGGGACCCACATGATCGATGTGACGATGGAAAACTTTGAAACCGAGGTGATTGCCGCCTCCATGAACACGCCCGTGTTGGTGGATTTTTGGGCCGATTGGTGCGGCCCTTGCAAATCGCTCGGCCCCTTGTTGGAGAAGCTGGAAAGCGCTTACGACGGGCGTTTCAAGCTGGTCAAAATCAACGCCGACAGCGAACAGCAACTGGCCGGCGCATTTGGCATCAAGAGCTTGCCGACTTGCATTTTGCTCATGGGCGGTCGCCCTGTGGATGGTTTCATGGGCGCTTTGCCTGAGGGCAAAGTCCGCGAATTTTTGGACAAACATTTGCCCACAGACGCCGAAGTGGCCGCACAAGCCGATGCACAAGCGGCAGAAAACCTGCTGGATGCGGGCGACACCGACGCAGCCTTGGCCAAGCTGCGCGAAGCCTTGAGCCTCAATCCGCAAGACGACGAGACCCGTTACCACTTCACCAAACTGTTGATTTCTGTGGGCGATCTTGAAGAGGCCCAAGCGGCTTTGGCACCCAAACTCACCGAAATCCCACTGCAACTGCGCTTTGATGCTTTGCACCACTGGCTGCAAACGCTGCAATTTGTCAGCACCGACGAACGCGGCGGCTGGGACTTGGCGCAATTTGATGCACGCATCTCCGAAAACAAACGCGACTTTGACACCCGCTTTGCCAAAGCCCGCGTGTTGATCGCAGCAGGCATGATGGAAGGCGCCATGGACGAGTTGCTCGAAATCGTGATGCGCGACAAAACTTGGAATGACCAAGCCGCTCGCAAAACCTATGTCGCCCTGCTCGAACTGATGACGCCACCGCCCGTCAAAGCCGACCCCGCCACCCACGGCAAAACCGCTGGCGGCATAGAACTGACCAGCAACAGCACCGTGCAAGCCGATCCGCAAGCTGAATTGGTGTCGCGCTATCGGCGCAAGTTGAGCATGGCGTTGAATTGAGCCACTGCGAGGGTCAGTCTTGCAACCGCTCCCAAGCCTCTTTGTACTTGGCGGCGGTTTGTGCAATCACTTCTTGCGGCAAATGCGGGGCGGGGGGCGACTTGCTCCAAGGTTTGCCTTGCACTTGCGCGGTTTCTAACCAATCGCGCAAAAACTGTTTGTCATAGCTGGGCGGATTGACGCCTTCTTTGTATTGATCCGCCGGCCAGTACCGCGAGGAGTCGGGCGTGAGCACTTCATCCATCAGCACCAAGTTGCCATTGGGGTCTAAGCCAAATTCAAACTTGGTGTCGGCAATGATGATGCCTTTGCTGGCGGCCACGTCACGCGCGGTTTCGTACAAGGCAATGCTGACGGTTTTGATTTTTTCGGCCAAGCTCGCGCCAATCATCTCGACCACGCGCTCGTAGGTGATGTTTTCATCGTGCTCGCCCACCGCGGCCTTGGCCGCTGGGGTGAAGATGGGTTCGGGCAACTTGCTGGCGTTTTTCAAACCTTTGGGCAGCTTGACGCCGCAGACGGCTTGGTTGTGTTGGTATTCCTGCCAACCGCTGCCCGCCAAGTAACCCCGCACCACCGCTTCCACGGGAATGGGCTTCAAGCGCTTGACCAGCATGGAGCGGCCTTTGACCTGCGCCACTTCATTGGCTGTGACGACGCTCTCGGGCGCGTCCCCAGTCAGGTGGTTGGGGCAAATGTGTCCCAACTTGCCAAACCAAAACAACGCCATTTGCGTGAGCAACTCGCCTTTGCCGGGAATGGGTTCGCCCATGATCACGTCAAACGCGCTGATGCGATCAGACGCGACCATCAAAATCCGGTCATCGCCTACGGCGTAGTTGTCGCGCACTTTGCCACGGGCAAGCAGCGGCAAAGAAGTCAAGGCAGAGGTGTGCAAAGCTTCGCGCATTCAGTTCACCACTTGTGCCAAATCGCCGTTGGCGTATTTGGCGGCCATGAAAGTCAGGCTCAAGCCCTTGATTTTGCTGGCTTGGCCTTCGCAACCGAATTCCAAGTAACGTTGTTTACAAATGGCTTTGGCGGCTTCACGCGCGGGTTTCATCCACTCGCGCATGTCAAATTTATCGGGGTTTTCGGCTTGGAATTTGCGCACCGCGCCCGTCATCGCCAAACGAATGTCGGTGTCGATGTTGATTTTGCGCACGCCGTATTTGATGGCTTCTTGAATTTCCTCGACCGGCACGCCGTAGGTTTCTTTCATCTTGCCGCCAAACTGGTTGATGATGGCCAACAAGTCTTGTGGCACGCTGGATGAGCCGTGCATGACCAAATGCGTGTTGGGGATGCGTGCATGAATTTCTTTGACGCGGCTGATCGCCAAAATGTCGCCCGTGGGTTTGCGGGTGAATTTATAAGCGCCGTGGCTGGTGCCAATCGCAATGGCCAAAGCATCGAGTTGCGTGGCTTTGACAAACTGTGCGGCTTCTTCGGGGTCGGTCAGCATTTGGCTGTGATCGAGTTTGCCCACGGCGCCCACGCCGTCTTCTTCACCCGCTTCACCGGTTTCGAGCGACCCTAAACAGCCGAGTTCGCCTTCCACGGTCGCGCCCATTTTGTGCGCCATGGCCACGACTTCTTGCGTCACTTGGACGTTGTAGTCAAAACTGGCGGGCGTTTTGCCATCGCTCATCAAAGAGCCATCCATCATGACCGAGCCAAAACCGAGGTTGAGCGCGCCTTGGCAAATGTCGGGCGAAGTGCCGTGGTCTTGGTGCATGACCAAAGGAATGTGGGGGTAGGCTTCGGTGGCCGCTTGGATCAAATGCTTGATGAAGGACTCGCCTGCATATTTGCGCGCGCCCGCACTGGCTTGCAAGATGACGGGTGCGCCGACTTCGTCGGCGGCAGCCATCACGGCTTGCACTTGTTCTAAGTTGTTGACGTTGAAGGCAGGAATGCCGTAGCCGCATTCAGCGGCGTGGTCCAAAAGTTCGCGCATCGAAACGAGTGCCATGGGGGGATTTCCTCAAAGTTAAAAATCTGTGCAACTGTGCAAAATTTTAAGGGGCGCGCACGCCCCTCAAACTTACAAGCCAAAGCAGCGACGACTCGCTTTAAGCCACTCGGCAAATTTGCAGCATGTTGGTGCCCCCGGGCGAGCCCATGGGCATGCCACAGGTGATGGCGTAGACGTCGCCTGGCTCCACGATGCCGCGAGACTTCAAATGCGACTCAGCTTGCGCCAAGGCGGTGTCACGGTCGGCGCTGGTGTCCATCAACAAAGGACGCACGTTGCGATACAAGGCCATGCGGCGTTGGCTGGCTTGTTTGGTGGTGAGCGCGTAAATGGGGATGTGAATGCGGTGGCGGCTCATCCACAAGGCGGTGGAGCCCGATTCGGTCAAGGCAACGATGGCCTTGGCGCCTAAATGATGCGCCGTGAACAACGCTCCCATGGCAATGGTTTGGTCAATGCGGGTGAAGGTTTGTCCGGTGAAATCGGCGTCCAATTCCACGGTTTCGGCGGCTTCGGCGGCGGCACAAATTTTGGCCATTTCTTCTACCGTTTCGAGCGGGTATTTGCCAGCTGCGGTTTCAGCGCTGAGCATGACGGCATCGGTGCCGTCCAACACGGCATTGGCCACATCGCTGACTTCGGCGCGGGTGGGCACGGGGTTGGTGATCATGCTTTCCATCATTTGGGTGGCGGTGATGACGACTTTGTCAAACTCACGAGCCAGCTTGATCATGCGTTTTTGCAGCGCTGGGACGGCCGCATTGCCGACTTCGACCGCCAAATCACCACGCGCGACCATGATGCCGTCGCTGGCGCGCAAGATTTCTTCCAAATGCGGAATAGCCTCGGCGCGTTCAATTTTTGCAATCAAGCCCGGCTTGTGCTTGAACTCAGCGCCCGCCACGTTGGCGAGTTGACGCGCCATTTCCATGTCGGTGGCGTTTTTAGGAAAACTCACCGCCAAGTAGTCGGCCTGAAAAGCCATGGCGGTTTTGATGTCCTCCATGTCCTTGCCGGTCAAGGCAGGCGCGGTCAAACCGCCGCCTTGCTTGTTGATGCCTTTGTTGTTGGAGAGCTCGCCGCCGATTTTGACAACGGTGTGGACCTGTTCACCCTGCACGCGTTCTACGGTGAGCACGATCAGGCCATCGTTCAAGAGCAACAAATCACCGGGTTTGACATCGCGGGGCAGTTCTTTGTAGTCCAAGCCCACGCCTTGCAAATCACCCAGCTCGGTACGCGAAGCGTCCAAGATAAATTTGGCGCCGTTTTCCAGCATGACCTTGCCTTCGGCAAACTTGCCCACGCGAATTTTGGGGCCTTGCAAGTCGGCCATGATGGCCACTTCACGCCCGGCACGTTGGGCGGCTTCTCGCACCAAACGCGCGCGATCGATGTGATCTTGCGCCTTGCCGTGGCTGAAATTCAAACGCACCACGTTGACACCTGCGCGAATCATTTTTTCCAACAGCGCTGGATCGCTGGAGGCGGGGCCTAAGGTGGCAACTATTTTGGTGGCGCGACGAACCATGAGGTCTCCTGTTGTGTTTTTGTGGGTTGACCGAATTCTTACATGTTTAAGTTTCAAATCATTGGCAGCGCAAGGTTGCGATAGTTATTTAATTGACTTGCTTTGTCTTGAACAAAGGTTGTTTTTCCAGCGTTAAAGCGACACATCCCCACAAGTTCAACGGTTTAATCACGGGTTTGTCATGCAGAAAAGCTAAAATTGCACCCTGTATTGATACAAATCAGGGCATGAGTGCTTGCGTTCTCTAAGATGGACTCCCTGACCTTTTTGACCGTTATCTGCCTGCCCTGACTGGCTTTTGCATTTGCCCCTTGCTATGAACCCAACTTCTACGATTCAACCGATTCCTCCCCACGAACCCATGCCGCACCGCAAAGTCATGCGCGAGTGGCTGGTTCCTTTGGCAGAGCGCACCACCGTGCGCGCCTTTGTTTTGTTACTGATTGATTACGCCTTGTGGGCTGGCCTGCTGGCTGGCACTGTTTTGTTGGACGCTTGGTGGGCCAAGTTGCTGTGCGGTTTGGCTGCTGGTTTTGTGATTGGGCGTTTGTTCATCATTGGCCACGACGCATGTCACCAAAGCCTCACGCCGCACCGCAATTTAAACAAGTGGCTGGGACGCATCGCATTTTTGCCTTCCCTGACGGCGTACAGCCTGTGGGACATTGGTCACAACGTGGTGCACCACGGCTACACCAACCTCAAAGGCTTTGATTTTGTTTGGGCACCTTACACGCCCGAAGAATTTGCCGCCCTCACGCCCAAGCAACGCCTGATCGATCGCGTCTACCGCAGCGGCTGGGCACCAGGTCTTTACTACATGATTGAAATTTGGTGGAACAAAATGGTGTTCCCCAACGAAAAATACATGCCCACGCGTCGCCCCATCTTTACCCGCGATTGCTGGTTGATCACCGTGTTCGGCGCTGCTTGGATTGCTTTCATGACCTGGGCCGCAATGGCCACTGGGCAATCGATTGCCTTGGTGTTGCTCATGGGCGTGGTGGTGCCTTTCTTGTTTTGGGTGTCCATGATTGGGTTTGTGGTGTACGTTCACCACACCCACGTCAAAGTGTCTTGGCACGATGAACGCGGCGCTTGGTCCAAAGCACAACCTTTTGTGTCGACCACCGTGCACTTGACCTTTCCCTTGGGCATTGGGGCTTTGATGCATCACATCATGGAGCACACCGCGCACCACTTGGACATGAGCATCCCGCTGTACAAGCTCAAGCAAGCCCAAGCCAAGCTGGAAGAGTTGTTGCCCGAACGCATCGTGATTCAGCCGTTTTCGTGGAAGTGGTATTTCCAAACTGCCCGCGACTGCAAGTTGTACGACTTCAAACAAGCGTGCTGGACCGATTACCAAGGCCACCCCACCAGCACGCCAGCGGCACAAGCTGCGGCTTGATCTTCAGCCACAAGCCCCGCACTGCGGGGCTTTTTCTTGACACCTATGAAACGACTGCTTCTGTTACTCAGCTTGTTGTGTCTGAATGCCCAAGCCATGTGGGTCACGGTGACGCAAAACGAGGTGGCCAATGTTTACGTTGACTCCGCTTCGATTGTCAAAATTGGGCAAAACAAGCGCATTTGGGTGGTGTACGACCTCAAAGAGGTCGACACTTTGGGGCAGCAATCGGTCAAGTCCTACATGGAATACGACTGCGCCGAGTTCAAGTACAAAACCATCAGCGCGACCAGCCACGCCAACCGCATGGGCAACGGACCAGTTTTAAAGTCCATGCCCGTGCCCGAGGGCTTCAAGCCCGTCAGTCAAGACGCAATGAGCCGGCAACTGTTCGCTTTTGCTTGCGCTTGGTAGGTCTTGCGCGCAGCTGACCTCACAGCAGCAACATGCTGGCCGCGGCGATTGCAGTGGGCAAGCAAGCGCCAGCAAACAATCCGCCTGCGCCAACGGATTGATCTTCAAACCCTCCGCGCAACAAGGCGACGCCGGCCGGATTGGGAGCATTGGCAATCACTGTCAAACCACCGCCTGTGACGGCGCCTGCCATCAACATGTATTGCGATGGAAAGCTCAAGCCTTCGATGAGCGAGCCCAAATAAGTCAGCGCGGCGTTATCGGTCACCGCCGTCAGACCCAAGCCGCCCCAAAACAAGGCTACGGGCTCCAAGCTCGAAACAATGGGTTGCAGCCACCACTGTTGCAATCCGCCCAACACCACCAAGCCCGCCAAGAAAAAGCCAACCAACAAAGCTTCTTTCAAAATCAAAGGCGATTGGTA